>CAZOTC010000119.1:0-8280 GCA_964582605.1 uncultured Geobacter sp.
TTCAACCTCTGTTTGTATGCCTCATAGTCCTGCATCAGTCGCTCGTAAGGATCGTGCATCAGCGATGAAGAGATCATGAAGTCGGCCGTTGCCCGGTTGCAGGCCACCGGTATGTTCCAGACCACGGCGATCCGCAGCAGCGCCTTTACATCGGGGTCATGGGGCTGCGGCTCCAGCGGGTCCCAGAAGAAGATCACAAAGTCAATCTCTCCCTGACAGATCATGGCCCCGATCTGCTGATCGCCCCCCAAGGGACCGCTCTGCAGCCGGGTTACCTGCAGATCAAGCGACTCGGTCAAAAGCGTCCCGGTGGTGCCGGTGGCGTAGAGGTCATGCTCAACCAGTACGGCCCGGTTGTAACGGGCCCATTCGATCAAGTCACGTTTCTTGTGATCATGGGCCACCAGGGCGATCCGTTTGCGTCCTTCCATCCGTATCGTGTTGTAGGTCACGGTCTCTTCCTTTCAGCGCATGAAGCGTTCACTGAACTGCTCAAATTCATCACTGGTGAGCGGGTGGCTGAACAGGTAGCCCTGCATTGCCGAACAGCCTCGCTTGATCAGATACTCCTTTTGATACTCGGTTTCAACCCCTTCGGCGATTAGCGAAAGACCCAGTTCCTGGCCCATCATAATAATCGCATTGACAAGGGCCGCATCGGAATCGGAGCGATGCAGGCGCCGCACAAAGGACTGGTCGACCTTCAGCTCATGGACCGGCAGGCGGCTCAGATAGGAGAGCGATGAATAACCGGTACCGAAGTCGTCCAGAGCCAGTTTTATCCCCAGTTTCCGCAGGGTGTCAAGGCGATCCCTCACATTTGCCGTATCATGCAGCAGCATGCTCTCGGTCAGTTCCAGACAGAGCAGTCCCGGTTCCAGTCCGCTCTCATCCAGCGCAGTCTGAATGGTCCGGTCAAGGTCTCCGCACAGAAACTGCACCGCAGAGATATTAACTGAAAGCCGCAGATTCGGCATACCCCGGCGTTGCCAGAGCACGGCCTGGCGGCAGGCCTGATACAGTACCCATCGCCCGACCGGAACAACCAGGCCGATCTCTTCAAGAATCGGGATGAAGTCAACCGTCGGCACTGGCGGCATACCTGACGGCTCCCAACGCAACAGGGTCTCCACGCCGAACAGAGTACCGTCTGCAGCGCTGACCTGGGGTTGGTAGCGCAAGCGGAATTCCTGCTGCTCCAGAGCGTTGTGCAGTCTTGACTCCAGCCGCATCCGGTACTGGGCGCGCTGATGGGATGCATGGGTATAGCGGGTGATGGTATTGCGGCCCTGCCGTTTTGACTCATGCAGCGCAGTCTGCGCGTTACGCAGCAGGGTGGCCGTTGAGTTGCCGTCCTGGGGCCATGCCACCAGACCTATGCTGACGGTCGGCATTACTTCCGTGCCTCCGGCAGGGAAAAAACGGGTTATGGCGTTGCGCAACTCTTCAGCAAGCTCCATACCGCCGGCAGGGAGGGATGCAGGGGGTGGGAGCACCACAAACTCATTAGCCATAAATCGGGCAATCAGGCAGTCGGCTCCCGCGACCGTCTTCATGCGTGCTGCAACATCACTCAGAAGGCGGTCGCCAACATCATGTCCAAAGGTATTGTTGACAAACTTCAGGTTGTCGATATTCAGGATCAGAACGGAGAGATGGCGTTCTTCTGCCGCGCCGTCCAGCTGCCGCAGCAACAGGTCCAGCTGTCGTTCCAGATAGTAACGGTTGTACAGTCCGGTGAGCGGGTCGTGGTTTGCCAGCCAGACCAGCTGTTCTTCCTGCACCTTGCGAGCGGTGATATCCTCCTTGATGGCGACAAAATGCGTAATTGTGCCGGCGCAGGAACGTACCGGCGTGATGCTGCACAGCTCCCAGAACAGGGCACCCGACTTGGCTTTGTTGCATAGCTCGCCACGCCATGACGTGCCGTTGCAGATGGTTTTCCAGAGTTCGATATAAAATCCGGGGGGGTGAAAATCGGATTTGAGGAAGGTGGGGATTCTGCCGATCACCTCCTCGATACCATACCCGGTTGATGTGCAGAAACATGGATTCACATACTCTATCCGGCCGGAGGCATCGGTGATGATGACCGCATTGGCACTCTGATCAACCGCCGTGCTCAGCAGCTGGAGCCGGGCCAAGTTCTGTTGCTGCTGTTCAGCCATCCGGTTCAGCACATCCGCCAGAACTCCCAACTCATTACAGCCGGTGACGGCACTGCGGCGGGACAGGTCGCCATGGGCGAATGCACGGGTCGTTTCATGCAACGTATATAACGGCACCAGCAGCAGATGGTGTAATCCAAGGTATGCCAGCAACGATACCAGTACCAGTACCAGCAGCACCTGCAGCGCCTGACGGTTCAGCAGCTCCTGCAACTGCTCGGTGATGATCCGGTCATGCACCCGGATGGCCAGTTCTCCGATTGACTGTTCGCCGAAACGGACCTCACGGCGCAGCACCTGGGCATCCCGGAACTCTGCCGGTTCGTTGGCGGCGTGAGCGTCAATCGTCTCAATCCGGCCTTCGTTTGTCCTCTGCAGACCAAAGAACAGACTGCCGTCCTGCTCAAAGACCTGGACAGATACGATCTCGGGCGATCGCAACTCGTAGCTGAACAGCACCTGCAATTGCTGACGGTCAAAATACCAGAGCGGTCCTGCAGTACTGAAGGCAAGACGCTCAAGGGTGTTTACGGCCCGTTGCTGCTGACGGGCCTGTAAAACCGTGCGTGTTGTCATAAAGGAGTAGAGGGTGTACAGCGCCATGACCAGACCGGTGCAGACCACCAGCATCATGATGATGGAGGTTCGCACCGATCTGATTTTGGGGAATCGCGCCGGAGTCCCGGAAGGGTGGCGCTCGATACCCGGTGTATGAAAACAACCTGCCTCAGTGCAGGTTATGGCGCTCGCCGAATGCATCAAGACGTTCCTCTTCCTGCAGCTGTCGGGCTGCAGCGGTTACAAGCGGCACTTGCGGCAATGCAAGCGGCAGTACGGTAATCAGATGGGGCATGATATTCACCGGCAGCTCCGGTTCAGTTGCGCCGGGCCAGCCAGATTTCAACCCGGTTGTTGCGCTGCTTGCCTTCTTTGGTGCTGTTGTCCGCCACCGGCAGAGCTGCGCCGAAACCTTCGGCTGCCGCAACTACCGCCCCGCGGGAGCGTAGTTCCTGAGCCACCTGTCCTACCCTTTGGTTGGACAACGCCAGGCCGGCGGCTTCATCGGCTGAGGCATCGGTAAAACCGAACAACAGCAGCTGCCGCCCCTGCAGCTCTTTGGAGGAAAGTGCCCGCACCAGCCGCTCCAGATCGCGATATCCCTTGTTGTCCAGCTGCCCGTCGGAAGCGAACTTGAAGTTCAGGGAAAGCCGGTCAGCCCCTTCCGCCAGCTGCCGGTAACGCGCCGGTGCATTGACTGGAATGCCGTAACTGCCGGACCGGACCGTCAGCGGAACAAAGCCGATCTTCTCAACAACTGCTTGTCCTTCAGGTGACAGGGCAAACTCGACAAATTCCCTGATTTTGGGATTGGAAGGCTGACCGGGGGTGTACAGGTAAAGACGCCGGGACAGACTGTAATCTTCTGTGGTAACGGTAAACGGTGTGGGCAGAATCGGCAAGGCGCCGCCGCTGATCGCTACCGCCTTGGAGGACTTGATGTACGGCAGGCCGATGAAACCGATGCCGGTGTTCTTTGAGGACACATCTCGGGAGAGCTGGACGCTGTCTTCGTACCGTTTGGCCTCTTTGATCAGCTTTTCCTTGTGCAGTACCAGGCTCTTGAAGGTATCGTAGGTGCCGGACTTGTCGTCACGGGCAAAGACCTCCACCCGCTGGCCCTTGGCAGCCGGGTTCAGCTGGCCCCAGTCGGCAATCTTGCCGGTAAAGAGCCCCTGGGTCTGATCAAGTGTCAGTGTGGAAACCGGGTTGGTACTGTTCACAATCACTGCCAATCCGTCCAGGGCCACGATATGTTCACTGGCACGGGTGGTAAGCTTGCCGGTAATCGGCGCCAGGGTCTTGACCTCCTCTTCCTTGATCCGTCGAGACGACATGCCGATATCACAGGCGCCGGTCTGCAATCCCTCAAAGGCGGTGGTAGAGCCGTGGGCCTTGATCTCAACCGCCTTGTTGCGGCGTCCTTCCATGATCCCCTCCACCATCTGTTCCTCATGGTCCTTGCCCGGCAGCCTTCTGACCCGTACGGCTCCGTTTTTCTTGAGGAATTCTTCAGCAAGGGCCGGAGCCAGTTCAGCGCCGATAGTGTTTGACCCCTGCAGCTTGAGGATCACATCATAGGAATTGATCCAGTGGTAATAGTAGCCGCCGCCGGATGCCAGCAGCAAGGCGCCGGCCAGCGACGACAGCACCAGACCGCGCCGCTTCTTCATCCAGGAGATCACCGTTTCCTCACCTTCCGGCTTCGGCAGCAGTGAAACCCGATGCGCCTCCAGGTCCGCCAGAAACTCCCTGCAGTCCTGGTAGCGCAGGGCAGGGTCTTTTTCAAGGGCCTTGTGGACAATACCTGCCAGAGTCTCATGGATGTCCGGCGCAACAGTCCTGATATCGGGGATAGTGCTGTCAAACTGGTTCATCAGGGCGTCAAGGTCCGATGTCTCGCCAAACGGCAGTTTTCCTGCCAGCATGTTGTACATGATCAGACCGACGGCATAGATATCGGTCTGGGGGGTCACGGTAAACGGGTTCAGGATCTGCTCCGGACTCATAAAGGCGGCATCACCCCCCTGTCCCACCTCCTGCAGGTCTTCGCCGTATTTCAGCAGGGCCACGCCGAAGTCGGAGATCTTCAGACCGCCCTTACGGTCAACAAGGATGATAGAGGTGTTCAGTCCCCGGTGTACCACACCTTTTTCATGGGCAAACTGCAGCCCCTGCAGCAGGCGTAGTGAAAAGTGCAGGGCGATATCCTGGGGAAAGGCGCCGTTCCGCTCAATCATCCGGTCAAGGGCAGCGCCGTCATAGTACTCCATCACCAGCCAGTACTCGCCGTTATGTTCAAAGAAGTCGGTGGCCTGCAGGATATTGGGATGCACCAGACCGGCCAGCAGCTTTGCCTCATTATAAAACCGGTCACGGTAGGTGGCTGAACTGACCGGTTGCTGCCTGGTCAACGACTTCAGCAGAAACCGTTTGTTCAGCAAGATATGCTCCGCCAGCAGCAGGGTTCCTTTACCGTAGGGTGCCGGCCCTTCGACACGATAGTTGTACAGCATGGTCTCTGTTTGCATCTAAAAACTCCTTGGTTGTATGATTGCGTTGGTCATGATTCTACTGAAGCTGCACAGGGAGTGACACCGGGGGAATCCTCACTGTCTTTGAGCGCTATTGACGATCCTTTTATTTTCTTGGCCGATTTCTTTACCTCGCTGGCCATGGAGGCCAGCTGCGCATAGGAGCTTACCTGCAGCTTTCCGGTGCTGATAATCGCCGCCGAAAGCGACAGCAGACTGAATGTCTCCAGCTCTCCCTTACGGTTGAAGGAGGTATAGCAGCCCTTGGCACAGTCGCTTGAACCGTGCAGCACCGGCAGCCTGGTTTCAAATTCGCGGATCACCTGCCGGCAGAGCGCCGCCGCCCTGCCGCCGCAGGTGATAATGATGAAGTCGTCGCCGCCGATATGACCGCAGAAGCTTCTCGGTGTACTGCCCTGCAGATCCGCTTCGGTCAGGCGGCGCAGGATGTCGCCCACCACCTGAATCACCATGTCGCCCCGTTCAAAACCGTAAAAATCGTTGTACGGCTTGAAATGGTCGATATCGATGTAGGCGATATCAAACGGCAGCCCCGCTTCCAGACGCCGGGTAGTCTCGCGCTGAATGCTTTCGTTACCCGGCAGGCCGGTCAGCGGATTGGCCCCCTTGGCCAGCTTCAGGTTCAGGGCGGTGATCGCCTCCACCAGGGTACGCACATCCAGCACCCCCTGATAGATCCCCCGCCGGGCGACACAGATGTTTTCAAGACGCATACTGCCGAAATTGCCGTGCATGATCCGGGCAGCCTCTTCGATGCTGGCCTCTGAGTCAATCACCAGCGGTACCGGTCGCATCAGATCCCGTACTTTTTTGGAGTGGTTGATATGGAAGGCATAGCCGATCCTGCCCACCACCTGATCCTCAATGAATTCCGAACGGTTCAGAATCCCCGCCACCCGTTCCTGTTCAACCACCGGCAGCACCTGCAGGGCCTTGTCGGTCTGGAACCGATCCAGCACGGTATTGAGACGGTCGCTGGGCTGCAACGGCGCTATTTTCAGGGTAATGTCGGAAACATACTGCAGCTGCCGTTCCTGCTCAAACTCGCCTGCTGTCGTTTCGTTCAGCTCTTGCTCCCGGTTCGGGGCCTCCGCTTCAGGAAGCAGCTGCAGCTGACCGCCCTGCAGAAACGTCGTGAACTCCTCCCGTTTCATCGGCGTGCCCAGGTGGTAGCCCTGCAGGTAATCGCAGCCCAGCTCCTGCAGCAACTGCTGCTGGCGGGCCGTTTCAACCCCCTCCGCCACCACCTTGATGTGCAGGGAACGGGCCATGGCCAGGATGGCGGTCACAATGGCACGGTCATCAGGGTTGGTGTCCAGGTCCCGCACAAAGGAGCGGTCGATCTTGAGGTAGTCAACCGGCAGATGTTTCAGGTAGGTCAATGACGAGTAGCCGGTGCCGAAATCGTCGATTGCCAGGGTAACTCCCAGATCCTTGAGGAGATAGATCTGCTCGGTGGTGTCCCGGACATGCTCCATCAACATCGATTCGGTCAGCTCACAGCAGAGTGCTGCAGCAGGCAGTCCGGCCAGCTGTAATTGCCGGGCAACCCGCTCGGCAAATTTTCGGTCTTTCAGCTGACGGACCGAGACATTAACCGCCACCGTCAGGTTTGGATGGCCATGTTCACGCCAGTACTTGCAGTTCTGCAGGGCCAGTTCAAGTATCCGGTCGCCCAGGGCCACGATGGTGCCGTTACTTTCCGCCACCGGAATGAACTTGTCCGGTCCCAACAGTCCCAGGCTGCTGTGCTGCCAGCGGGCCAGCGCCTCCATACCGGCCAGCTGCTTGCCGGTCCGGTCAAAGACCGGTTGATAGCAGGCAAAAAACTCACCGGCCCTGATCCCCTTCAGGATACTGGACTCGATCTGCATCTGCTCACCGGCCAGCTGATTCATCTCCTCGGCATAAAAATGGAAACAGCTCTCTGCTTCGTGGGTACGGGCATTGTTCAGGGCCAGTTGGGCATGCTGCTGCAGCAGTTCGGCGGTGCGTCCGTCACCGGGAAAAAGGGCGATACCGATATGGACGTGGAGCTGGAATTCAGCCTCGGCTATCGAGATCGGTTCATGAATACAGCCCAGCAGTTTGTTGACCACCGGCAGCAGCTCACGCTCGCTGCCCGCCTTTGGTAAAAGTATCCCGAACTCACCTTGCTGCAGTACCGCGAGCGTGTCGGTCTCACGCAGGGCGCTCCGCAGCCGGACGGTCACACAACGTAACAGCTCGTCACAACCGTCATGCTTCAGTGCGTTCAGGCTGCCGGGGCAGCGGCCCAGGGCAAGAAACAGCACCGCCAACCCCTGCTGTTCTCTCCCGGCGATGGCCAGCAGCTGCTGCAGTCGTTCCGTCAACAGCTTCTGGTTGGGCAGGCCGGTTGCCGCATCAAACCGGGTCAACTCCTCTACCTTGCGGGCGATCTCCTGCTGGCGGCTGGTGTCCTCCACAAAGGCGATGGTGCATGCCTCGCCGTTGTAACTGAACTGCCGGGCAGCAACGGTCCCCGGAAACAGTGAACCGTCCGACCGTCTGAAGGTGGCCTCATAGCCCTGAACCGTATCCTCGTGCCGCAGCCGGTTGTCCAGCGTCAACTGCTCGCTGCTGTTCTGCCAGAGATCCAGTTCAGCGGCAGTCCGTCCCAGCAGATGTTCCCGGCTGTAACCGGTGATCGCCTCGAACCGGCGGTTGACCAGGATGATCCGCTTGTCTGCCCGGCGTACAACCGCAATACCGCCGGGAGACAGTTCAAAGACCCGTGCCGTCAGCTCACGGGAGCAGGAAAGATCCCGTGTGTACTGGTGTATCAGCAGGTAGAGCGATACAGCGGTCAATACAACATACGACAGGCCGGAAACCAGATGCAGGACGGTGTGGGACAGCATGGACGGCCTGAGCTGATCCAGCACCAGCCAGGTAGCCGCAATCCAGAATACGCCGATAATGATGAGTGCGAGGGCTATCCGCCGCGGCGACAGTATGACAACCTGTCCGAAGAGGGT
>CAZOTC010000120.1:0-8279 GCA_964582605.1 uncultured Geobacter sp.
CAATCCGTTGTGAGGCATCACCGCTGTCATCAATGAAGATGATACAGAACTCCTCGCCCCCAAACCGGGCCACCAGGGTGCGGGGAGCCTCAAACTCCCTTAGAATGACGGCAATATGCTTCAGGGCGGCATCACCGCCATCATGGCCGAATGAATCGTTTACCTTTTTAAAATGGTCAATATCCAGCATGGTTACGCTGACCGGTTTTTCTTCCCGTCCGGCTGCGGCAAGCAGCTTGGGGGCTGCATCAAAGAAGTAGCGCCGGTTGCCCAGGCCGGTCAGGTAATCCCGTTGGCTTAAAAAATGGATTTCTTCGATATACTCCATCACTTCAAGGTTCTGTTCAATCCTGCAGAAAAACTCCTCATTCACAAACGGTTTGACCAGAAAATCATTGGCCCCTTTTTTCAGAAACTGGGCCGACATGGTGCCTGAACCCTGGGCAGAGATGCCGATGATCGCCAGCTGTTCCCGCGTGTATTTGGCGCGGATCTTTCTGGTCAGTTCAAAACCGTCCATTTCCGGCATATAGTAGTCTGTGATCACCAGCCTGATGTCAGGGTGTGTGTACAAAAGCTCAAGAGCCCGTGCTCCGCTTTCGGCCTCAAAGGCCTGGTACTTGCGCAGACGCAGCAGGTTCATGATAAACAGCCGCACACTGGCGGAATCATCCACCACCAGTACCTTGGTGGTACGGTTCTTTTGCAGGCGGCTGATCAGCTTCAACAGGTAGTTGAGGTCTTCCGCACTCTCCTTGGTGACATAATCAAGCACGTTACGCGCCAGAACCGACTCCCGCACCTCGTCACTGTAGGTTCCGGTAAAGACAATGGAAGGTATGCCGTAGGCCAGCACCGGGGCAATCACTTCTCCATCCGGCGCATCCGGCAGGTTCAGGTCCAGCAGTGCCACAAAGATCTCATCAAAGTGATCCGCAACCAGCTCTCTTGCTTCGGCCAGACTGCCCGCCACCAGGGTCGGCAGCCCCAGCGTCTGGCTGATGCGACGCTGCAGCAGACCTGAAAAGGTGGTGCTGTCTTCTACGATCAGTACGGTGTGGCGAGTCTCCAGGCTATGCATAGAGTCCTCCATCGGCTTTAAAAGTAAGTCAGGGCAGCTGCGGGCAGGTGAAGACTACTTGCAGAAAGATAGCAGGTTGTATGACGTTTTCAACTTTTATCATGCGGGGAAATGCAGGGTATCAGATGAAGCACAGGCCTTCGCCGTTATCCGCCCAGATATCTGGTCGGTTCCATGGCAAGGGTAGAGGGGTGCAGCAGCTTGGCCGGAATTTTGTCGCCGCCAAAAAATTCTTTTACCCAGGGCTGCCGTTTTGTCCATCCCATCAGCTGTTCCCATCCCTGCCAGGTTTCAAAGTTACAGTTGTTAATATGGGCGATCTGCTCCAGAAAGCTTTGTTCGTAGTGTGTTATTACGATTCTCCTTCTATGCCTGATGACCGGTTGAGCAGAGGCAGGTGCTGATCTCTTGCAGGAGCGTTTCCACTGACACCGGTTTGGCTGCATAGCCATCAAACCCGATCTGCAACATCTGTTCACAATCACCTTCCATGGCTTGGGCGGTAATTGCAATTATCGGAGTATGTCTCTGTTGTAAGGCTTCCTGCTGCCTGATCTGTTTTATTGCTGTCAACCCGTCCACACCCGGCATCTGGATATCCAACAAGATCAGATCAAATGTGTTTTTCTCCCAAGCATCCAGTGCTGTTTTTCCGTCAATGGCCTCAGTAACCCGGTGTCCGTAGTTTTTCAGAATTTTGGACAGGTAGAGCCGGTTGACCAGACTGTCTTCAGCAAGCAGGATTGAGAGGTGGGGCAGTGCAGGTAATTCAGTTTTCTTGTCTCTTTCCGTCTGTTCCCGGCAGCCACAATCCGTGCTGGTATCAAACGGCAGTTCAACCATAAAATGGCTACCTCTGCCCAGGGTACTCTGTACCGTAAGCGTTCCTCGCATCAATTCGACCAGCTGCTTACAGATCGAAAGTCCGAGACCGGCACCGCCGTAGCTGTGGACAACCTTTTCGTCCGCCTGGACAAACGGCATGAAGATCCGTTCAATCGCTTCAGTGGCGATACCCGGACCGGTGTCGCTGACAGCAAAACAGAGCGTGAATCTGTTTTTACTCTCAATCCGATGCAGCATGGTCAGGGTGACAGTGCCGGTTTGTGTAAACTTGATGGCATTGCTGAGCAGATTGATCAGCACCTGCCGCAGGCGCAGGGGATCGCCGCTGATACATTCAGGTAACCGTGAAGGGAGCTCCGTTTGAAGTGTAATTCCTTTTTCTGTGGCTAACGGTCGCATTAGGTTGATCAGTTCATGTATCAGGCTGACAGGAGAAAAAGGTGTCGTGGTTAGTACCAGCCGTCCTGCTTCTATTCGTGATATATCAATAACATCATTAAGTATTCCTATCAGCGATTGTGCTGCGGTACTGATCGCATTGACATATACGCGCTGATTTTTGCTCAGCTTTTCCTTGCTTAACAGCTCGGTCATACCAATGATACCGGACATGGGGGTACGCACTTCGTGACTGATGATGGCCAGAAAGCTGTTTTTCATCCTGCTGGCGGATTCTGCAGCGTCACGGGACTGTTCAAGACGGATCTGAGCCTCGTACAGTGGCGTGATGTCACGGATAATGGCCAATACAGCGGTTTGGTCATTGTCCCTGATCGGTCCAAGGATAACATCTGCCGGAAAACTGCTGTTGTCAAGTCTCTGTGCCCAGAAGATTTTGCCGGTTCCTTCCGGTCTGTGTGTGGGGGATGTCATGTACTCCCTGACCAGATGGTGATGTTCGGAGCGATACTCAGGGGGTATCAGTTCTGAAAGCGCGAGATTATGCAGACCGCCGGAAGGATACAGAAACAACTCTTCTGCGGGTTGATTGGCCTGGATAATGGTTCCGCTGCTGTTTACCAGCAGAGCCGCATTGGGCAGATGTTCTACAGCTGCAGATATGAGTACAAGCATGGCTGTGGTCGCGTTCCTTTCAGGAAATCAGACGTTGATCCGACACCTTAACAGGGCAATTACAGTGACCGGATCAACCGGTTTTTCAAGATAGATACCGCCGATCTGTTTGACTGCCTGACATGTTTCCGGGGAACCATGACCGGTAACAAGAAAGGTCGCAGTGTCCGGTGTACGGCGATGAACCTGTTGCAGGATGGCAAGCCCCTCAAGGGGGTCGTGACCACTCAGGCGTAAATCGGCAATGACCGCATCGTAGGGATGCTGCATCAAAAGTCGATCAGCTTCTTCAGCAGTCTCGCAGATGTCAGGCAGAAACCCCTGGATGCTCAGCAGCCTCTGGTAGGCAAAAAGCACTGATGCCTCATCATCAACAACGAGAATTCTACGGGCCATAGCAACCAACTCCTCTTTCAAGATCTGAAACGGTAACCGGTCAGGACCGATTCAGGGCGTACTCGGCATACAGCTTGTCTTCAGTCAGGATATGCTCATCCAGCCAGTTCAGCAAAAATTGATAGGCATGATTGGAAACCGGCCCGGTACTCATTTCAAAGCGTCGCTCAAGATCAAGCAACTGGGTATAAATAACCCGGTGACACTGATGATGCTTGTCAAGATCCGGGTATTGGTGGTGACGCATATACGTCTCTTCGCCATCAAAATGTGTGCGGGCGAATTTTACCAGTAACGATATAACCAGTTTTTGGGCAACCCGGTCCTCTTCGCTGTTTTCGGTTGTAAGGTAGAGCATATTGATCATTTTCACCAATTGCTGATGTTCATTATCAAACTGCTTGATCCCCACGTTATAACGCTCCGGGTGTTCAATCCTGTTCATGGAAAAACTCCTCCTGATTCATCGCTACTGATTGGTGTTTCTGCAGCCAGGTTTGAGTCGGTTTTTCTGTTCATGCCAACCTCGTCTGTAAAAACGAACGAACCTGTCTATCCAAGAACAATGCCAAGTCTGCTCACATAAAAATATAGTGGTATCGATGCGTTGCAATTATTGTTGAAGAGATGTAGTCGCAGCTTGATACAGTTTGTCTCAGGTTGCGACTGTCGGTGAGACAGGGGATCAGGTGCCGGAAAGTATCGGAAGACGAAGTTCGGCAGTGCAGCCCGGGGGAGGGTCGTTATTATAGATTGTGATGGTACCGCCCATGACTTCAGTGAAATGTTTGGCAATGGCCAGACCAAGGCCGGTGCCGCCACGACGGTTGGTGTAGAACGCTTCAAAGACACGGTCCAGATTGTCGGGCGGGATACCTGCACCACTGTCTTTGATCTGGACACAAAGCGTCTGAGGGTCTGAAAGGAACAGTCGCAAGGTAACTTCAGCCCCTGGCGGGCTGTGCTGACAGGCATTTTCCAACAGATTGATCAGGATCTGTTGCAGACGGATGCCGTCAGCCATGACCATGACCTCTGCAGCAAACGGATTCATATCAAAAAGTATGGTGTATGGAGAACAGGTTTCGGATGCATGCGCCAAGGCAACGGCCTCACGGCAAAGCTCACAGGGGGGTAACGGAGTCAGGCTGGTATCCGGAATGGTTCTGCCCAGATCCAGCAGGTCGTTCATCAGACGGGAAAGTCTGGTGACCTGACTGCGGATATGATGCTGGTACGGAGCCAGGTTGTCATTTCCTTGAAACTCATTTTCTCTGAACAGGGCTTCGGTCATAGAGAGGATGGCATTCAGGGGATTACGTACCTCATGGGCCACCCCGCCGGCAAGATGCCCGATGAGTTCCAGCCGTCTGGTATGCTGCTGCTGCTGTTCAAGCCTGCGTTGTTCAGTAATATCTTTTTTGATCCCCATGTAACGCATGATCTTGCCGGTGTCGTCAAATATGGGTGAAATACTGAGCGATTCCAGAAAGAGTGTGCCATCTTTCTTCTGGTTAAAAAGTTCCCCTTTCCAGACTTTTCCGTTTGACACCGTCTCCCACAGTTCCTTGTACAGTTCCGGCGGTTGCAACTCAGATTTCAGATGTCTGCTGTGTTGTCCGATAACTTCGTGCAACAGATACCCTGATGTTGTGCAGTAGGCCGGATTTACATACTGGATGACACCATCAAGGTCAGTGATAACAACACTTTCCGGGCTCTGTTCCACCGCCATTGAGAGGGTGCGGACCTGTTGAACGGTTTGCTGTAATTCTGCCGTCCTGGCTTTTATCTTTCTACGACAGATGACATTATTGGCGGCAATCAGGACGGCTAAAAGTATGGTGACGGATACAGTCCAGATAAGCCAGGCAGGGAGCTTGCTGCTTTCCACTATTCCCAGGTGTCGTTCCAGACTCCGGTGATAGAAAGAGTTTTTGTCGGCCTTCATCTGCGTCAACTGGCGGTCAATGGCGGCAAGCACTGCTGTGTGGCGCCCTTTGGTCGCAGCATACATATTCTGGCTCGGGTTGAAGATAATCGGGGTTTTGGTAATCCGGCCAAGCTGATTTGCGGCAAGCGGAAAGATCCTGCTGACAACACAGGCGTCGGCACGCTGTTCAAGCACCGCCTGCACCCCTTCACCGTACGACTTAACCTCCACCAGGGTTGTCTTGATGCCGAAACGGGTCAGAGAATCCTGAAAATGGGCGCCGTGCAGGTCAGTGGGCACCAAGGCAATCCGTTTGCCTACCAGATCCAGCATCGTATTGATTTTGCTTTTATCTGAAGCATACAGCTGACCCCAGTTGATAACTACCGGCTCAGTATTAAAGCTGTAGAGCTCTTCCCGTTTGACGGTCCGGCCGATGCCGATCAACAGATCCAGCTGGCCGCCGGCGAGCTTTTCCAGGCACTGCTCCCAGAGGCAGGGCTGCCAGTTCAGGCGCCATCCTTCACGTCGGGCGATCTCTTGCAGTATATCAACCGATATACCGACAGGCTTTCCTTCTGAATCTATTGAGCAGATGGGGGGATTTTGTTCGAGACCGACAGCAAGCTGTCCTGATTGGGCAGAGCAGATGGTACTGCCGGTACACAGAAGGGCTAACAGGAAAACAACAGTAAAAATAATTTGAGGCATGGATCAGGAAACCGGCTCTTTGCCCTGGATCGATAAACGGCGGTAGAGGGTAGCCCGTGAGATGCCGAGCCGTTTGGCTGCCCTGGTTACATCCCCCTGTTCCAGATCAAGGGCCGTCCGGATCTGCTGCTGTTCAAGCTCTTGCAAGGTTCCGGTACTGCGCGGGACAGACTGGGGACTGGCTGGTGAGCTTATGCAGGCAAAATGCTCCGTTTGCAGTGGACCACCCTGGGCCAGGATCGTGGCCCGTTCAAGCAGATTGTTCAGCTCCCTGACATTGCCTGGCCAGTGATACTGTTGCAGCAGCTGCAGTGTCTGCCGGTCAAGTGTGCCGTGTGCATAGCCCTGTTTCTGCAGCAGAAAGGAGACCAGATCAGGCAGGTCTTCCGGATGCTCCTTCAGCGATGGCAGACGGATCTCCATCAGGTTGATCCGGTAGAGCAGGTCCTGGCGGAAACGTCCTTCCTGTACAAGCTGGTCAACCTGATAGTTGGTGGCGCAGATCAGTCTGAAGTTGCTTGTTTGCAGTCGTACGTCACCCAGACGACGGTAATTTTTTTCCTCCAGCACCTTGAGAAACTGGGCCTGCAGCGGCAACTCCATGTCACCGATTTCATCAAGAAACAGGGTGCCCTGGTGGGCGATATCCAGCAGGCCTTTGCGATCCTGATCAGCCGAGGTATAGGCACCTTTGACATTACCAAACAGTTCTCGGGCCAGCAGCTCACCGCGCAGGATCGAACAGTTGACCTCCACAAGTTCTGCCTTTGACCGTGCGCCCTGACGATGAATCCAGCGGGCCAGCATCCCCTTGCCGGTGCCGGTGTCTCCGCAGATAAGTACCGGACAGTCACTGGCAGCAGCTGCGGCAGCCAGTTTATTTACCGTTGCCATTGCGACTGAACGGCCCCAGCAGAACAGATCAGGCGAGGTCATACGCTGCTGTACCAGCAGACGGCGTTTCATGTGTGAGATTTCAAGGGTTTTAGCCAGAAATGCAGCCAGTGCGGCAGTATCCACCGGCTTGGTAAGAAAGTTTTCTGCTCCTTTCTGCATTGCCTGCACAGCCAGCGGAATGTCACCGGAACCGGTGATGACAATAATCGGCAGGTGGGGATCAACCGCCCTGATGGTATCGATAAAGTCAATGCCGTTGCCGTCAGGCAGGTTGATATCCAGCACAACGGCATCGTAGCGGGCCAAAGCAAAGGCCTTGCGTGCTCCTGCCAGATCTTCAGCCTCAATTACCCGGTAGCCTTCCTGGGTAAAGTAGCGCACAAATCCAAAGCGTGCCGAGACTTCATCTTCTATCAGCAGGATCGTGGAGGTCATGGAGCTCCGTTTCAGGCCTTGCTGGACGATCTGATGGTCTGCAGCAGGGTGCCGATGCGGCCGATATGCTTTTTCTGGGTGGCTTCAAGTAATCCCAGCACCTTTTCAACCTCCAGTGAATCACCGGTAAAACGCTGGAATATCGTACGTTCAATCAGGGCGTTCTCGAAATCAGTCACGGCGGTCATGGCCTGCAGTTCGGAAAGCAGACCGGTCTCAAGCTTTTTCTGAAATTCCTGTATGTAGCTGATCATGCCGCTGACCGTGTAGGTACGGGTCTTTCCCTCGGCAAAACGGGCCTTGTCTGCCTGACAGGCGGTCTGGAGCTGTTCGATCCAGCCGGCGTGCTCCATTTCCTCAGCCACAAGTGATTGATACTCTGCCGCATGCTCGGGGTAAAAATGGGCAAGCCGCTGATAGATCGTTGCCATCAGCAGTTCAAGCTCTTTCATCAGCTCAAGGATCTTGTTCTGATGCAGTTCAAGCGTCATACACGCTACCCCTTTTCCGGATCCGGTGAAAGCAGTGACGACATGGCAGCTTCAGCAGCCACTTTTTTGTGAAGTGCTTCTATTGCGGCAATATGATCCTGGTCGCTTTTCATCATTGCATTGAACAGCTTCTGGAACGATGCATCCGTAAAGGTGGCAACGCATGAGATATGGAACTTGACCAGATACTGTTCAAGCTTGACGGCAAACTCCAGCGCATCAAGCAGGGAAAGGGTTTTTGAAGGAAGTCCTTCGATTATGGTATTCAGCCGTGTAATCAACTTGTCAGCAGTATCAAGGGGGATGGTGCTGTTCATCTGCAACCCTTTTTTCAGCTTCAGGGCCAGGGAAAACTGTTCCGCATGATTTTGTTCTTCGACAGCGGTTTTCCTCCAGAGATAGACCGCTTCCGGAA
>CAZOTC010000121.1:0-8245 GCA_964582605.1 uncultured Geobacter sp.
TGTCGGCAAGATCAAGTCAGCCATCTTCGGCGGTGAAGGGCTGTTCTTTGCCACCCTGAGCGGACCGGGCAAGATCTGGCTGCAGTCCCTGCCGCTGTCCCGCCTGGCAAACCGGATCGTCATGTCGGCTCCGGCAACAGGCGGGCGCTCAACCGATCAGAGCTCGCTGCTCGGCGCCGGAGTGTTGGGGGGTATCCTTGGCAGCAGCAATGACTGACAGCTCGTTCATCGGCAGGCTTTTTGGTCCGGGAATACCGGGCGCCGGGGTTGTAGCCGGAGCAGCCTGGGAGCCGTCCGGACGCTTGCGGATAACGACACCGGATGCAGAGCACATCATCCGGTATGCCGAACAACCCTCCATGACCAGCGGCGGATTCAATGCCGAAGGGCTCAGGATAGCCTGGCAGGCAGGCGAGGCACGCTGGGTATTTATTGTTGATGCAGGTGACGAGCAGGTCCGCTGCAAAGCCGCAGCACCGCCTCAGATCAGCGGACAGCTACACGGTATAATCAGGGAACGGAACCGCCTGGAGCGCCGTTTCAAAGCAGGGGGCGCTCTGCTCGCCTTTTTTATACTGCTGCCGCTGCTTCTGATAGTGCTGTTTCTTGCAAACAGGGAGCGTATCGCCGCCTGGGTGGTACAGCGTATCCCGGTGACCCATGAAGCACATCTGGGTGATCTGCTGCTGGCCCAGACCCGGCTGCAGATGAAGCTGATCGAAAACGGGCCTGACGTTGCTGCCATACGCTCCATCGGCAGCAAACTTACCATAGGCTCGCTTCACAGCTACCGCTGGTTTGTCGCAGAACGGCCGGATATCAACGCCTTTGCTGCTCCCGGCGGTGTGGTGGTGGTTTTCAGGGGATTGCTGAATGCTGCAGCAACCCCGGAAGAGCTTGCCGGTGTGCTGGCCCATGAGGTTGCCCACGCTGAACTGCGCCACAGCCTGCAGGGGATGGCCAAGGGACTGGGGCTGCGCGCACTGGTGGCCATGGCCTTTGGCGACATCTCCGACAGCGTTTTCACTGATGCGGCAACCAGGCTTACTGAACTCAGGTTTTCCCGTGATGCCGAACGGGAGGCTGATGCAAACGGTCTGCAGCGCCTGGTTGCTGCCCGTATCTCGCCGGAAGGAATGGTCCGTTTTTACGAGCGTCTGGCCTCAGAAAAGCGTTCTTCCCCCCCGGCCCTGCTTTCCACCCACCCGTCATCCGGTGAACGGCTGGAATGGCTGCGCCGGGAGGTTGCGGGGCTCTCCGGCCCCTGGCAGCCGCTACAGGTTGGTCTTGGCAGCAATAAACGTTGATACCCTACTGCACACAAAGGACTCGTTATGTTCAAAAACAAACTGACACCGCTGCTTATTATCCTTTTTGTGGTAGTTCCGCTACTGGGCTACCTGCTTAACTACTACACCGACTGGCTGTTTTTCGTTGAAACCGGTTTTGCATCGGTTTTTACCACAAAACTGTATGCCCAGACCGGTATAGGACTCCTGTTCGGCCTGTTCCTGTTTGCCTTTCTGGTGCCCAACCTGCTGTATGCGAACAAGGCAGAGTTCCCCCATGCCGGAGAGTACATAGAGGCCGGCACCATCCGGTTGCAACGTAATCAGACCTTGCCGATGATCAGGCCGGTCGGCGTCCTGATTGCTGCCGGCCTTGCACTGTTTGTAGGCCAGTTCGGTGCAATGCAATGGGAAAACGTCCTGCTGTTCATCAACCGGATTGCAGTCGGTGTTCCTGACCCGGTGATCGGCAAGGATATCGGCTTTTACCTGTTCAGCCTGCCGCTGCTGGAGATACTCAGGGGTTACCTGAACTTCATGCTGCTGGCTACACTGCTGGTGACGCTGGTGGTCTACTATATCCGGGGCGGTATTGCATTAACCCAGCGTGGTTTGATAATTGCCGAACAGGTACGTCGGCATATCGCAATCCTGCTTGTCCTTTTCTCCTGTATCGTAGCCGCCGGTTTCTATCTGGAAGGGTTCGGGCTGCTGTACGGCAACAAAGGTGCCTTCTATGGCGCCGGCTATGTTGATGTCAATGTCCGGTTGACCACACTTACCACCCTGACCTTCGTCACCCCTGTGGCAGGTCTGCTGCTGGCATTCGGACTCTGGAAAGGGACCTGGCGGCTGGCGCTGCTCCCCCCGATTGTTGTGGTTGCAGCCTATATGATCGGCATGCGCGGGTATCCGGCTCTCCTTCAGAAATTCAAGGTGGCCCCTAACGAGCTTGCCCTTGAAACCCCCTACATTGAGCACAACATCAACTTTACCCGCTTTGGCTACGATCTGAAAAAGATCGAGACCGTGCCGTTTGATGTCGACACCAGGCTCTCTGCCACCGAGATCGCCAACAACGACGCCACCATCAAGAACATCAGGCTCTGGGATCATGCCCCGCTGCTCAAGACCTACAGCCAGCTGCAGCAGATCCGCACCTACTACAAGTTTTTTGATGTGGACAATGACCGCTATATGGTCAATGGCCAGTACACCCAGGTCATGCTGTCCCCCCGTGAACTTTCCTATGCCGATCTGCCCAGCAAAAACTGGATCAACGAGCGTCTGATCTTTACCCACGGCAACGGCATCACCATGGGGCCGGTCAGCCGGATCAGCAAGGAAGGGCTGCCGGAGTTTTACGTCAAGGATATCCCGGCGGTCAGCCTGACAGACATCAAGGTCACCCGTCCGGAAATCTACTTTGGCGAACTGTCCAACGACTATGTCATTGTCAAGACCAAGGTGCCGGAATTCAGTTACCCCACCGCCACCGGCAACATCAACACCACCTATAACGGCAAGGGGGGTGTAGCGGTTGACTCTCTGTTGAAGAAAGCGCTCTTTGCCGCTCACTTCAAAACAGAGAAGATCCTGCTGTCATCAGACATTACCAGTGAAAGCCGGATCCTTTACAACCGGAACATCAGCAAGCGGGTCAAGGAACTGGCACCGTTTCTCCGTTTTGATGCGGATCCCTACATGGTCGTAGACGACAAAGGCAAGCTGAAATGGATCATTGATGCCTACACCTACTCCTATCGCCTGCCCTATTCCAAACCGCTGAAAGGCGGGATCAACTACATGCGCAACTCGGTCAAGGCGGTGGTTGACGCCTACGATGGCACCGTTGACTTTTACATCAGTGATCCGGATGACGTGCTGCTGAAGGTCTATGCGAAGATATTCCCTGCGCTGTTCAAGCCGATGGCCTCCATGCCGGACGGACTAAAAGCCCATGTCCGTTATTCCCACCAGTTCCTGCAGCTGCAGGCGGCCATGTTCAGTACCTACCATATGACCGACCCGAAGGTATTCTATAACAAGGAAAACCTCTGGGAAATACCGGTGCTTGGCGAAAAACAGATGGAGCCGTACTACACCATCATGAAACTGCCGGGGGAAAAGAAAGAGGAGTACATCCTGCTGCTGCCGTTCAGCCCTTCCAAACGGGACAACCTGGCCGCCTGGCTGACTGCCCGCTGTGACGGAGAAAACTACGGCAAGATCAAGGCCTACACCTTCCCCCGGGACCGCCTGATCTATGGACCGAAACAGATTGATGCCCGGATCAATCAGGATTCCTACATCTCGCAGCAGTTAACCCTTTGGAGCCAGCGCGGTTCAGAGGTTATCCGCGGCAGCATGCTGGTGATACCGATCGAAAAATCGCTGCTCTACGTGCAACCGCTGTTCCTTGCTGCGGATAAGGCCGGTCTGCCCGAGCTGCGCAGGGTTATCGTGGCCTTTGGCGATGAAGTGGTAATGGAGGAAACCCTGGAACTGGCTCTGCAGCGGATATTCGGCGGCAAGCGGCCTGCTGCTGCCACGGCAACCCAAAGCACAGCGCCAGACACCAAGGCATCACCGGCTGCACTGGCAAAAGAGGCTATGACCATTTACGAACGGGCAATCAACATGCAGCGTCAGGGCAACTGGACCGGCTATGGAGAGGAGTTGCGCAAGCTTGAGCAGGTATTGAAGCAGTTGGCCAGATAACGAGCAGACACCGGAAGTAAACCAGGAAAAGCAGTTTTCAAGATGAACCATCAGACAAGGAGTTTTTGATGAAAAGAAAGATTGGCAGAATTTTTGCGGTAGTGGCGGCAGTCATGTTTTTAAGCATCACCGTCATGGAGCTGAATGCCCATGCCAAGGCCGGTGGAAGCCGTTCAATGGGGAGCAAGGGTTCACGCAGTTACAGCAAACCGGCAGAACCGGGCACCCAACCGGCCCAGCAGCGGCAGCAGGCAGCGCCTGCACCAGGCCAGATGCAACAGCAGCCTGCGGGTGGCAGTTTTATGAGAAGCATGGCCGGTGGTATCATGGGCGGTATGCTGGGCAGCATGCTGTTCAGCAGCTTTGCCGGTGCAGGCGGTGGTGGCATGGGGGGCGCCGGCGGCAGTGGTATCGGCCTGTTTGAAATAGCGCTGCTGGCCGGTGCAGGCTACCTGATCTATCGGTTTATGAAGAAAAAGAAAGAAGAGAGCCAGTTAGCCCCGGCGTACCGGATCGGTTCAGAGGGTGCTGCTCCCCCCACCGCGTCATATCAGCCGGCTGAACCGGCGTACCATCAGACTGACACTGATACCGGCATCTCACACATTCGCCAGATGGATCACAGCTTTAATGAGACAGCTTTCAATGACAGCGTCATGGATCATTTCTTCAAGATCCAGGCTGCTTGGATGAATCGCGATCTGTCAAAGGTCACCGGCCTGCTGACCGACGAGATGCGCGTGACCCTGCAAAAGGATATTGATCAGCTGCTGCGGGATAAACAGATCAACCGGCTGGAAAACGTCGCCGTCCGCAAGGTCGAGATCGCCGAGGCATGGCAGGAGGCTGGACAGGACTATATTACTGCGCTGGTTCATGCCAACCTGCTTGATTACACAACCGACGAAACCACCGGCGCCGTTGTTTCAGGCAGCGCCTCAGACCCGATCAGGTTTGAGGAGTACTGGACCTTCACCAGACCTGTCGGTAACAATCCCTGGCAGCTGTCGGCAATTCAACAGCCGTAACCAGACTATTATGCTTCCCTCCTGTGTTCGTCAGAGGAAAGCAAACGCATACAATGTGCCGGAAAAACCCGGCTGTTTTCAGCCGGGCGATAAACAATACGAAATGAAAAGGAGATACGTCATGCCTGTTCAACCCTCAACTCACGAAGATGCCTATTTTGCCCGCGAGGAGTTCCGCAAGCTGCAGGAGGCCGAACAGCTCAAACAGAAGACGCTGGCCGATGAAGAAAAAAAACGGCTGCAGGAGCTGCATTATATGTGCTGTCCCAAATGTGGCATGCAACTGGTGGAGATTGACTATCAGCAGATCAAGATAGACAAGTGTACCGGATGTGATGGCGTGTGGCTTGACGCCGGTGAGCTTGATACGGTGTCAAAACTGGAAAAGTCTCTTTCAGACAAGTTTTTCAGCGCTTTCAGAAAGTAGGATAGGTCCATATTTCACTAGAGAGAGGGCATCGGCATCGGCCGGTGCCCCCTTTGTTTGAGCAGTACCGGCTAAGCTCAGGAAATGCCAGTGTTGCCGGTCGGCTACCGCTCATGGCTTTATTTGTCGAATATCCCGTTCCAGCTCTTTCAAACTTTCTTCGTACTGAGTCTGCCGTTGCACTTCGCGGTATTTATCAAACTCCTGCGCTGATTTTTCCAGCGCCATCTGATGACTGATCTTTCCCGCATGGCTCAACAGTTCACGTCCATTGAGCTGAATAATGGCATCAAGCCGATTGATCCAGTCCTGCATATACATTGGCGTGCGCTGCTGTGCCATGGTCTCGGCAAAGGCAAGGTACTGTTCAACCAACAGCCCCAGCAGCCGCATTTCATCTTCCTTCAGGTAATTTTTAGCAACGCTTGTATCTGCTCTACGTACGGTCTGTTCACCCGTCTTGTCATATGACAGCATCCCCATTAACGGCAGTGTTGCATCGGCCCTGCGATAGACCAGTTCAGCTGCTGTCTGCTGACTGATGGCCCAGAGCAGTTTATTTTGTATGACCTTGAAAAACTCGACCGTCTTTTCGTCCCTGGGATCATAGTCTATGCTGGTTGTGTAGATATCCTTGATTTTCTGATAAAAAAACCGCTCAGAAAGCCTGATTTCACGGATACGCTCCTGCAGTTCTGTAAAGTAGTTCATCGCGTTGCCGCTCTTGAAGCGTTCATCGTTCAGGGTAAAGCCCTTGACGATATACTCTTTCAAGTGCTGGGTAGCCCAGATTCGGAAACGCACTCCTTGCTGTGACTTGACACGGTAACCGACAGAAATAATCACATCAAGGTTGTAGTGGGTCGTATCATAGGTTTTACCATCTGCGGCAGTTATTCGGAAATTCCGAATAACTGACTCATCCAATTCGCCTTCACTGAAAATATTCTTAATATGCTCGTTGATTGTCGGAATACTCTTGCCGAACAATACCGACAGCTGCTTTTGCGTCAGCCAGACGGTCTCATCCTCAAGGCGCACATCAATCTTGATCGTTCCGTCCGGGGCCTGATAGATCAGCAGGTCAGAGGCAGGAACAGGAGCATGGGGAGTGGTCAGGTTCTTACTCATTGGTTGCTGTCCTTTCCCAGTATCATCGCCTCAACCTCCTGCTTGGCATTTTCAAGTCCGGCTGCGGCCTCGGCGCGGAGCTGCTTGGCCTGGTCGCGGATGGTCTGAATATGGTCGGCGATTTCGTTTTGTTTTTTGAGAGGAGGGAGAGGAATTTCGAGATTGTAAATATCAGCGGTCTGCAAACGTGGCAATGTGTTGCCAGTCATCAAACATGATGTCTGGTTTACAATTGCTTTTGAACGTAAAAATGTAGCTAAAAATCCGGGAGTAAGCTGCAATGATTGCAGAACATGAAACTCTGTTGAACAGACGCCGTCAAAGGTGGCCAGAAAGACCTTGTTCAAATAGGGCCGCAGCTTCGGAAACAGGATGTCGTCTTGATTGAAAGTTGAGGCGCTGGATATGCTTGTCTTTTCTTCAGACGGCAAATGTTCGCCTGTATTGGATTGAATGTTCTCCAAGCCTATATATGTTCTGCCTTCAATTTCAGAAACTTGTTCAGGGCTGAAGATTGCAATATGCTTTAACTTATCAGTAGTGAACAGCCCATCTTTAATGGCTTTTCGAGTATTTTCTATCTTTTTTTGCAACGCCGCCGCATCAAACCGCCCGCCGCTCACTTCGCTGAACTTGCGAACAAACATCCGCTGGCTGATGCTGTTTTCTTCTTGCGCTGGCAGGTCAATACCAAGCTCTTGCAGCAGGTAGCTGTCGATTGAATCAAGCAGGTGCTGCGCCTGTGCCTCTTTTTGTTTCTTGGCGGCGAGTGCCGTTTCAATGCCCGATATAACTCTTGCTTGTTTCTCTGGTGACAACTGAGGCACTAAAATTTTTCTGATATTGCCATAACTAATTATAGCCCTGGCAGTATCTCTTTTCTCTCGTTCTATAAAAACAGAGCCTAACGATGTTGACAGAAAAATGCTGCAATAGTGAGAAAACGTCTCCTCATCAAATCGGGCAAGAATCACGTTATCACTTATTGCAAACTCACCAGCATCATTGAATGCAACATCTCCTACACCAACTCCAATGCGTGTAAAAAGTAAATCACCCTTTTGAGACAATCGGATATTCACATCATTGGTGCGGCTAATGGTTGTTAAATCAAGTTTTATTGGCCGTATATTCTGAGTTCTTACAAAAGGAACACCAGACTCATCATTCTGCTGGTTGTTTTTGCCGGTTTCCAAAGTAGTTACTCGCTGACCAAGTTTTACATGGGGCAACGCGGCTATTCCCCGTATTTTGGTCAAGAGCTTCGGAATGTAGTAGTCGCAATCTAACCGCCCTTCAAGCTCACTCCACTTAACCAAAAACACCTTGTCTTTATTCACCGTATCTGAAAGCTGAAAGGGCATGCTCACGCCTCCCCGGCTTCAATGGCAGCAATGAACCGGGCCAGTTCCGGCGCAATCACATCCAGCTCATTGCTGCCGGTGCTCCTGCCGGTGGCGTCATAACCAATATCCTCAGCGATGGCCATAAAAATGTCGTAATCATCCAGCAATTCACGGCGCTTGGTGTCGTACTGTTCCAGCAGCCTTTCCTTGAGCGCTTCAATCTGTTCGGCGCACTCGTCAGTAACACTTTTTTTCCATGCCAGGTACGGGTCAGACTCCTTCAGCGCCTTGCCGGTCAGTTTG
>CAZOTC010000122.1:0-8244 GCA_964582605.1 uncultured Geobacter sp.
GTCCGGACGGACCGGATTGGAACAAGAAGAACTCTGTCAGGCTGCCTGGGAGACCTTGTCCAGGATGCCCTGTTTTTTAAGAATCTGGTTAACTGTGTCGGTTGGCTGAGCACCCTTGCCGAGCCAATCAATGACTTTCTCTTCATTTAACTTGAGCAGTGCCGGGGTCTTGGTTGGGTCATAGTACCCAACATTTTCAATGAAGCGGCCATCACGGCGTGAACGTTCGTCAGCAATCACAACCTGATAAAAAGGACGCTTCTTTGCGCCGTGACGTTGCAGCCTGATTTTTGTAGCCATTTGTGTTTCCTCCTGCGTTATGTCTCGATTTTATAAAAATACGAGTTGGTTAGAGTTAAAGATTAACGGCCAAAGGGAAACATCCCTTTGCCCAATCCACCAAGGTTACCGAGTCCCGGTAGTCCTCCCATCCCCTTCATCAGGTTCTTGGGTCCCATTTTGGTCAGCTGCTTCATCAGTTTCTGTGCTTCAGTGAACCGTTTCAGCAGCAGGTTGATTTCCTGGACACTGGTACCACTGCCTTTTGCAATCCGAAGGCGTCGGCTGCCGTTGATAATGCTGTGGTCAGCCCGCTCTGCCGGAGTCATGGAACGGATTATTGCCTCAATCCGTTTCATTTCCTTTTCGCTGGGTTGGGCTCCCTGCATCTGTTTCATCATTTTACCCATGCCGGGGATCATGCCCATGATTGATTCAAGAGAACCAAGTTTTTTGATCTGTTGCAACTGGGCCAGAAAGTCTTCAAGATCAAACTGGTTTTTCTTCAGCTTCTGGGTCAGGCGGGCGGTTTCTTTTTCATCGAGAGCAGATTGGGCCTTTTCAACCAGGGTCAGCACATCGCCCATACCCAGGATGCGCGAAACAAGTCGATCAGGATGGAAAACATCCAGCGCATCAAGTTTCTCGCCCAGTCCGACAAATTTAACCGGCGCCCCGGTAACCGCCTTGATAGAAAGCGCAGCGCCACCCTTGGCATCGCCGTCCAGTTTACTGAGAATAACGCCGGTGATCCCAAGACGGTCATTGAATCCACTGGCAACCGTAACCGCTTCCTGTCCGGTCATTGCATCGGCAACAAACAGAATCTCGCGCGGCTGTGTGGCTTCTTTGACCCGCTCCAGCTCGTTCATCAGAAAATCATCAATCTGATGGCGTCCGGCAGTGTCCAGCAGTACCGTGTCAAAGCCGTTTAACTCTGCAAAGCGAACTGCTGCTGCGGAGATCGCAACCGGATCCTGATCTGCGCTGGAGTCAAAAACAGCAATATCAAGCTGCCGTCCAACCATTTTCAGCTGTTCAATGGCAGCCGGACGGTAAACGTCAGCAGGCACCAGCAACGGGTGGCGTTTCTGCTTGCGCAGCCAGCTCCCCAGCTTGCCGCAGGTGGTGGTCTTTCCGGCACCCTGAAGGCCAACCAGCATCAGAGTCACCGGCGGCTTTGCAGCAAGATCAAGCGAGTTGTCCTGGTCCCCCCCCATCAGGGAAATCAGTTCGTCATGGACAATCCGGACTACCTGCTGGCCCGGGGCCAGACTCTGCATGACATCGGTGCCGACAGCCTTGATGCGGACATTCTCTATAAAGTCTTTAACAACCTTGAAATTAACGTCGGCCTCAAGGAGTGCCAGACGAACTTCGCGCAGGGCATCCTTGATGTTCTCTTCAGTCATAACCCCCTGGCCGCGGAGTTTTTTAAAGACTGATTCGAGTTTATCTGAAAGGTTATCAAACATGAGTGTCAATAGACTCTTGGCATCCTAAAAGGAAAAAACTATAAAGGTGGTGCCATGCTGTTGTCAAGAAGTATCTATAATTTAATAACAGAAGACGCTGCCAACAGCTGTTCGGCAACGCTGAACATGTTGGTAACCCGGCCTGCGGCGAGCTGGTTTTTTCTGTGCAGGTAGTCAAGGCAGACGCCGCAGGAAAGCAGCTCAACCCCATGATTTTCGAGTTTCGTAAGTGCCTCAACCGTTTCAGAACCTTCAGTCGCCAGCAGGACACCGCTATTCAGGAGCAGGATCCGCTTCGGCTTTATGGTTGTTTCCAGCAGGGTAAACAGAAAGTTCTTCATCAGAAGGCGGCCCAGCTCATCCGGGCCGTCACCAAGACGGTCCGAGGTGATCAGCAGGACACGTTCTCCTGTGACGTTTTGGGAGGAGAGCTCCCGGGCGGACTGCAGATCAGCATCAGCAGAGCCGGTCAGCAAGAGTGACCAACCGTCAGCATCCGGAGCCTCGGTGACCTGATATCCGCGATTGCGTGCGAAACGTCCTACATTTTCCCTGGGTGCTCCATCATCTACCAATACACAGATGCCACCGGGTGATTCCTCAAGTCCTTTTTTGGTTGCAAGAACCGGCGCAGGGCAGGACTGACCGCGACAATCAATGGTTTTCATGATGAAACTCCTTAATAGTAATATAGATGCCGTCTTTCAACTGACAAAGAAAAGCCGGCAGTAGATTCTGTTCAGACAGAAGTGTCATGACGGTATCATGCTGTGGTGCATCAAAGCGGATGGCAAGGCCACAGTCTGCCTGTACTGCCCGGGGAGCAGGAATCAGCATGAACTGAATTGAGCATGATTTGAGCAGATTTTCAGCCTTGAGAACCCGATGAGTAGAGTTGAATACGGCAAGATACTGTCCTTCGGTAACCATCTCCATTCCTATGCAGTTCTCCTGACGCGGTATGATTGACAACCGGATTGTAACCTCATACTATGCCGGAAAGGGGATACCCATGCAAGATGCATTTAGCCTCGCCGGTCTGGTAATAGGAGCCTTTCTGGTAAGCATACCCTGCGGTTATATACGGGAATCATTTAAAAAATTTTCTATTCCGTGGTTGTTTCTGGCCCATCTGCCCATTCCTCTAGTTGTTCATTTTCGACATTTGGCCGGATTTGACTGGCGTGTGATTCCTTTTACCCTGGCCGGCGCTGTAGCGGGCCAGATGGTTGGTGGATGGTACAAGCGGAGGATGGTGCATGGCAGGAAAGCGCCCAAAAGGCAACCCTGAACGAATCGGCAGGCTGCTTGCCGGAAACCCGGGCAGCCAGGCTTTGGGAGTACGCCTGAAGGAGTTGGTGATCTGGCAGGCATGGGATCAGGCTGTGGGGGCAACCATTGCCAACAGGGCCCAGCCGCTTCGGCTTGTTGGCGGCGTGTTGACGGTGGCAGTGGCCAGCAGCCCCTGGATGCAGCAGCTTAGTTTTATGAAGACTGAACTGCGGGAGCGGATCAATGCCCTGCTTGGTGAAGACAGGGTCAAGGAAATTGTATTGCGATCGGGCAAGGTTGTGCGTGATCCTGATCCGGCTGAAGAACAGAGTGTCGCTCTCAAGCCGCTCTCCACGCAGCAGCTGGATTTGATCAGGCAGCAGGTCAGTCCCCTTGAGGATGTCGAATTGCGGGAGCTGTTACGGACTTTGATGGAGCATCACTACCGCAGGAATTGAAGGCTTCTGCCGACAGGCCGCAACTGTGAACACGCTTTGTCTTTCAGGACCGCAAGGAGGGGGCTTGACAGGTTACAGATTGTCAGTCAGCTCTTTCAGGCGGTTTGGCGTTGACCGTGTTCCGGTAACCTTTTCTATAACCGCTGCTATCCGCTCCTGATCCTCTTTCAGTATTTCCACAAAACGATGTCCACACCTGATGACTGACCCGTCCTCATCCTGTTGTTTCCAGATCAGTTCAGCCACGGCACAGACCGGCGGCTTTTCGTCCTCCAGTCCGATGACCAGCAGCGAGAGAGGCGACGGTTCGTTTGGCAGATCAAGGCGAACACCGCCTGCACTCAGGTTGAGATCAGTGCTGATCAGTTTGGGACGTGGTGGATCAGGTTTATGCAGGTCCGATACGACCCGTTTCCACTCCCGCTGAAAGGCTGCCAGGGATGATTTTTGCGGAACATACAAGATTGGCAGGGTTGTGTCTGCGCGTGGTGTTTGCCGACGCTGATACACTGAAAGGTCACCCAATGGGCGCAGTTTCAGCTCTTCGGGCGAGATAAGTTCAGTCAGCTCTGCCCTGATCTGAACCCCCATTCCCATTGACTCGGTGGTCAGCTTGAACTGCATTCCCGGTTTCAGGTTCAGTACCTCACCTGAATAGAGCCGGTAAGCTGTTTTTAAGAGAATCCGGTCATCGTCACAGAGCAGAATCTTGCCGGTAAACGAGTTGTAGACCGATTCATCCCTGTCTTCCGAGATATTGATCAGAAAGACCTTCTGTGCGCGGTTAAAATAACGTTCGTAGCTCATCAGCGTAGTCGATGATTTTTTATGATTGCCGGTTTACTCATAAAACATCCGGTCAAGCAGTTCCCAGTTGTTCTTTTGCCTGACTGCCTTCTTGCGTATCTTCTTCTGGTGGCGTTGGATATAAGTCTGAATCCTTTCCTGATCAGATTTTTGTATCAGGACGAATCTGCGACCAATAGCGCTTAGCTCGTCATCCGGAAGGGTACGGCGCCAGAGCAGTTCAGCAACAGCACAGACTGGCGGTGTGTCCGGTTCAAGGCCGATAAAAACCATGGCCAGAACTGACTGTTTTTCTGCCTGGTCCGCAAGGTAGCGCAGCCCCCCAACGCCCAGATTGATCTCACCTGATTCAAGTTCAAGCTTGTCAACACTGCAACTGGTGAGCAAGGTCCGGTAGTGCTCCCACTCTTGCCGGAAGAAGCCCAGCGGAGCAGATCGTGTAAAGACCCGAAAGTCAATAATCGTATCCATACGGGGAACTTGGCTGCGCTGGTACATTTCGATCTGGTTGGCCGGATGGATGACAAATGTGCTGCCGGAAACCGAATGCACGCTGCCTGAAAACTGGACTCCGGAGCCGTAGCTTTCAGCCGTTACCTTGAAGCGCATCCCTGGTTTCAGAGGCTGTAAGTCGGCGTGCTGCAGAGGGTAACGGCAGCAAAGCACAAAACGCGTGTT
The DNA here is from genome assembly GCA_964582605.1 of uncultured Geobacter sp. Taxonomy (GTDB): domain Bacteria; phylum Desulfobacterota; class Desulfuromonadia; order Geobacterales; family Pseudopelobacteraceae; genus Trichlorobacter. The sequence continues at coordinate 4,970 of CAZOTC010000122.1, forward strand.
GTCGGCTTCGGTGATAGTGGCGGAAAAAGCCTCAAAAAGGCCGTTGTCACGCTCTGGCGAGGTGTTGATCAGAAAGACCTTCTGGCCGCGCGTGAAGTAGGTGGTGTAGTTCATGGTGTCATTCCCTTACTCTGTGCAGCCACTACCCGGTTGCGGCCCTGTTGTTTGGCTTCATACAGGCATTGGTCGGCCAGATGCAGCAGCTGGTCGGCAGTGCTGCCGCTACCGTTATCTGACGGTGTGCGGGTAACGGCGCCAAAGCTTGCGGTAACAGAGATTGATTCCTGGCGGAAGCTGCAGGGGCTGTTGGCAAGCAGGCTGCGCAGCCGTTCGGCGACAACCCTGCACCCGGTCAGATCGGTTTCGGGCAGGATGAGCACGAACTCTTCGCCTCCATAACGTGCAACCCAGTCAACTTCACGACGGATCGTGCCGGCAATGGTACGGATGCAGTGCTGAAGCACCGTATCACCGGCCTGGTGCCCCCAGGTATCATTAATTGACTTGAAGTGATCCAGGTCCATCATGATCAGGGAAAAGTCCCGCTGGTATCGATCAGCGCGACGGATTTCAACAGGCAGGTACTGATCAAGGTAGCCCCGGTTAAAGGCACCGGTCAGGGCGTCCCGGATTGAGAGTTGTCTGATTTCCTCAAGACTTTTCTGCAGGGAGCTTTCAAGATCAAGAATGCGTTGTGCGGTTTTTAAACGCACCATCAACTCGGCTTCGTTAACCGGCTTGGTCAGATATTCGTCTGCTCCGGCCTCAAGACCGGTAATCAGCTTGTCCTTGCCTTCCTGCGAGGTAAGCAGGATTAGGTAGCTGTAGGATGCGGCCGGTCTTTGCCGAAAGGCCCGGCAGAATGTTACGCCATCCATCTCCGGCATGACCCAGTCGGTCATGATGATTGGAAAGTAGGTGCTGCTGCAGAGTTCCAGTGCCTCTTTGCCGTTGGCAGCCTGACTGACCCGGTACCCGGCGTCCTGCAGGGTCTGAGACAGAATAGTCCGCATGAAGCGGTCATCATCAACCAGCAGGATTGGAATGCCTGAGCCGGCCATGCGTCCTCCGGGTATTAACGGGTCAGTTTGCGATAGGTAATACGATGGGGGCGGTCGGCCTCGGCTCCCAGGCGTTTACGCCGGTCCTCTTCATACTCTGAATAGTTGCCCTCAAACCAGACCACCTTCGAATCCCCCTCAAAGGCCAGGATGTGGGAGGCGATCCGGTCAAGAAACCAGCGATCGTGTGAAATCACCACCGCACAGCCGCCGAAGTTTTCGAGACCTTCTTCCAGAGCCCGCATCGTGTTGACATCCAAGTCGTTGGTCGGTTCGTCCAGCAGCAGTACGTTGGCGCCGCTTTTCAATACCTTGGCCAGATGCACCCGATTGCGTTCACCGCCGGACAGCATCCCTACTTTCTTCTGCTGATCTCCACCGGTAAAGTTGAAGCGGGCCACATAGTTGCGGGCGTTTACGGTCTGTTTGCCCAGCTGGATCATCTCCTGGCCGTCGCTGATCTCCTCCCACAGCAGACGATCAGGATTAAGTGAGTCACGGCTCTGGTCCACGTAGGCCACCTGGACGGTGTCACCAACCCGGATGGTGCCGCTGTCCGGCTGTTCGGCTCCGGTGATCATCCTGAAAAGGGTGGTCTTACCGGCGCCGTTGGGGCCGATCACGCCGACGATACCGCCGCGGGGCAGTTTGAAGTTCATCCCCTCAAACAGCAGGCGCTCGCCGAAACCTTTGCCTACGTTGTCTGCCTCAATGACGATGTCACCAAGACGGGGACCGGCCGGGATATATAGTTCCAGATCCCTGGAACGCTTCTCACCTTCCTGGGATGCAAGTTCTTCATAGGCGCTGATCCGGGCCTGTGATTTGGCATGGCGCCCCTTGGGGGACATCCGGATCCAATCCAGCTCCCGTTGCAGGGTCTTCCGGCGCTCGCTCTCCTGTTTCTCTTCAACGGCCAGGCGGCCCTGTTTCTGCTCCAGCCACGACGAATAGTTCCCTTTCCAGGGTATCCCTTCGCCACGGTCCAGTTCAAGAATCCAGCCGGCAACATTGTCAAGGAAGTAACGGTCATGGGTCACGGCAATCACGGTACCGGGGTAGCTGTGCAGGTGCTTCTCCAGCCAGGCCACCGTCTCGGCATCCAGGTGGTTGGTCGGCTCGTCCAGCAGCAGGATGTCCGGTTTCTGCAGCAACAGGCGGCAGAGGGCCACCCGCCGCTTTTCGCCGCCGGAAAGCACCTTGATCGGGGTATCGCCGTCGGGGCAGCGCAGGGCATCCATGGCCAGTTCCAGCCGCGAATCAAGGTCCCAGGCGTCCAGGTGGTCAAGTTTTTCCTGCAGCACGGCCTGGCGGTCACACAGTTTCTCAAAATCTGCATCAGGTTCGGAGAATTTATCGGTAATACCGTTGAATTCGGCCAGCAGGTCAACGATCTCCCGACAGCCTTCTTCAACAATCTGACGTACCGTTTTGCTCTCGTCCAGTGCCGGTTCCTGCTGCAGATAGCCGACTGTATAGCCGGGCGACAGGACCGCCTGACCGTTGAATTCGGTATCCACCCCGGCCATGATCTTCAGCAGGGTTGATTTTCCGGAGCCGTTCAGACCCAGTACGCCGATCTTGGCACCATAAAAATAGGACAGTGAAATATCCTTGATGATCGGCTTCTTGTCGTAAAACCTGGATACCCGCATCATGCTGTAAATAACTTTTTTGTCGTCCACACTCACCGGCACTATCCTCCGATTGTTTTAAAGATGATTTTTATGGCATGGAGCAGCCTTAATGTCAATCGCCAAGCGGTGTTGTAGTACCAAGGGATTTTCGTGCCGGAGTGGAAAATTTTATGTTATACCTTTTTGCCGAATCTCAGCTGTGCATGCCTTGAGTCACCGGGGGAGTTCATGATCATTACCTTGCGCTGCCTGTCCGTGCTGCTACTGGCTCTTATGGTCGGCAGCGGATGCGCTCAAAAGACAGAAAAATCCCGTACCCGTCCTCCGGCTCCTGTCCGGGTTACCGCTGTAACAGCAGCCGATATTCCGCAACGGTTGACAGCGGTCGGTACGGTAGAGGCAACTGAATCGGTTGTTGTCCGTCCCCAGATTTCCGGAGAACTGGCCGAGGTTTTCTTTCAGGAAGGGCAAGAGGTTACCAGGAACCAGAAACTTTTCCAGCTTGATGCCCGCGCCTATCAGGCTGCACTGAACAAGGCCGAAGCGTCGCTGACCCGTAACCGGGTCATTATGGAGA
>CAZOTC010000123.1:0-8129 GCA_964582605.1 uncultured Geobacter sp.
CGCTGGTTACCGGCTTCATGACCCCGACATTCACCCCGCGCAGCTTTAATGCACGGGCCAGTGTAGCAGCCACGATGGTTTTACCCACACCGGTATCGGTTCCGGTTACAAAGATTCCGTTACTCATCGCAGTACCTCCTTTGCAATCACCAGCCCCTGATCTTCAATCATCTGGCGATCATCTTCAGGCCGGCGTCCTCCCTTTGTCAGATAGTCACCGGTCATAATCCCGCTCGCACCGGCCTGGAATACCCAGGACTGAAGCTCTCGCAGATTAAGCTGACGACCACCACAGATGGTAATGTGAGTATCAGGCAGAATCAGGCGATATAAGGCAATGGTGTGCAGGCAGACAAGCGGCGTCAGTTGCTGTAAACCTGCAAGGGGAGTACCTGGTACCGGATCAAGAAAGTTGATCGGCACTGAATCAACCTGCAGTTCCCGCAGGGTCAGCGCCAGTTCAACCCGTTGAGCCATGGTTTCCCCAAGGCCAAACAGGCCACCGCAGCAGACCCGCAGACCAACCTGCTTTGCCAGCCGTACCGTGGCCACATCCTCTTCATAGTCATGGGTGCTGCAGATTTGGGGGAAGAAGCTGCGGGCTGTTTCCAGATTATGGTGATAGGTCACCAGACCGCCGGCTTTCAGCGTTTCAGCAGCTGCAACGGTAAGTGTACCTAGCGAAGCGCCGGGTGCGATGTTTCCTTCAGCCCTGATCGCACGTAATGCAGCACAGACCTGATCAAGTTCGTCCCCTTCACTGATGCCGCTGCCGCTGGTAACAATGCCGTAACAGGTCCCTCCCTGGTCGGCAACAGATCGGGCACCTGCAAGCAGCGTTTCCTGATCCAGCAGGGGATAGCAGGAAACGCCGGTCGCATGGTGTGACGACTGGGCGCAAAAGGCACAGTCCTCCGGACAGAGTCCTGATTTGGCATTGATAATCCCGCACAACGACACACGGTTACCAAAGTAATGTCTGCGTATTCGGCTAGCAGCCAGAAAAAGATCTGGAAGAAGGTCAGACGGAAGATCTGCCAAAGCAAAGGCCTGCTCGCTGTTAAGACCGGCACCATCGATGATTGATCCGGTGAGTTCATTTAATTCTTTATCAGTAATAATCATGGCATGTTGGGTAACACGGAGCTGAAGCAGCTGTCAATCAAATCAAAACCGGAGAACTATTGGTGTCTGCCGAATCAAGCCTGAATAGTTAAATTTTAATAATAAAACCAGACCGGTATTGACGGAAACGAAAGTTGGGCTATACTTTATCAAAAATCCACGAAACGGTTTCAAGGTACATCATCATATCCAGCCGGTTGACGGCTCATCTCAGGAGGAAAACATGAAAAAGATGTTAGCATTGGTTGTTATGTTTGCACTTACCACCCTGGCAACAACTGCATTTGCAGGCGAGATGAAGATGATCGGCAATGTGACCGCAATCAAGATGGTGTCCGGCGGTGCTGAGGTTGCGCTCAAAGACCGCAAGACCGACGCTCCGATTACCCTGCAGGTTCGTGACAGTTCAAACCTGGAGAAGATAAAGGATCGCAAGGTACGGGTGGGTGACGAGCTGCGTATTCGTTACGACAGCGACAGCAAGGTTATCAAGACCATCCAGAAGACCGCCGGCTGCTGATCAACGTAACCAGCTTGATCACGAAAAGGCCCGTAAACGGGCCTTTTCTTTACTGTCTGCTAGCCGGTAATGCTGACCACTTCATCATAGGTCGTTGAGCCTTCAAGCATTTTACGGATGGCAAGCTGACGCAGCGACGCGAAGCCATCCTGCTCTGCAGCCCTGACAATATCACCCAGATCAACCTTTTCACTGATTAACGGCTTGATCCGCTCATTAATCTCGAGCACCTCAAAAATACCGGTACGCCCTTTGTAGCCGGTTCCACGACATTCCTTACACCCCTCACCTTCATAAACAACAGCTGATTCGTCTGAAATCTGAAGATAGGTACGCTCTTCACGGGACAGGTTGCGGGGAGCCTTGCAGTGGGGGCAGACCTTTCTCAACAGACGCTGGGCAATAATCCCAACCACCGTAGCTGTAATCAGATAAGACGGCACCCCGAGGTCAAGCAGACGGGCAACCGATGAGGCGGTATCATTGGTGTGCAGGGTTGATAGCACCAGATGTCCGGTCAGAGCTGCCTGCACAGCATTGTCTGCTGTTTCCTTGTCACGGATCTCACCCACCATGATGATGTCCGGGTCCTGCCGCAGCACGGTACGCAGGATATTACCGAAGGTAACACCAATATTCTGCTGAACTGCAATCTGGTTAAACTCTTCCATCACCATCTCGATCGGTTCTTCAATGGTAAGAATATTGACTTCCGGCGATGAAAGGGTCCGCAGGGTTGAATATAGCGTGGTCGTCTTGCCTGAACCGGTCGGCCCGGTTACGAGAATGATACCGTTCGGTCGATGAATAAACGTATTGTACAGGGCATATTCGCGTGTATAAAAACCGATTGAATCCAGTTCCTGAAAAAGGATATCAGGGTCAAAGATCCGGATCACCACCTTTTCGCCGAAGGCGGTCGGTACGGTTGAAACCCTTAGTTCCACTTCTTTGTTGTTGTGGCTGGTTTTGATTCTGCCGTCCTGCGGACGTCGCTTTTCCGCCAGGTCCATCCGGGAAAGGATCTTGATTCTGGAGACAATCGGTGCATGCAGCTGTTTGGGCAACTGATGTATGTTATGCAACAGTCCGTCCAGCCGGAAACGGACCAGACATTTTTCACGCTTGGGTTCAATATGGATATCACTGGCGCGCTGGTCAAAGGCGTATGAAAGCAAAAAATCTACCGCCATGATCACATGACGGTCGTTTCCCTCCAGCTCATGATCCCCTTTTAACTTGAAAAGCTGCTCAAGGTTACCAAGGTCTATAACCGCTGATGTATCTGTTTCTGCAGCTGCCAGAGACGCCCTGAAACCGTAAAATTCACGCAGCAGTTTTTGAATATCAGTGCAGGAACTGAGGATTTTTTTTACCTTCAGGCGATGGGCTGTTGCAAATTCTTGCAACACCTGATCATTAAAAGGATCAGCCACCGCTATTGACAGCTCACCATCTGTTGCAGCCACAGGAACGATCAGATGTTTCAGGGCAAAGGGGCGTGGAATATGGGAGGTCACCACATCAAGGTCAAGCCTGAGCGGATCAATCTTCAGATAGGGAATATTCAGAAAAGAAGCCAGCGTCTCGGTAATAGCATCTTCCGACAGAATGCGTCCATTACCTCCCGGTGTTTCGAGATTGAACGAGGCCAGCACCTGAGCAGGAGAGGGGATTTCGCCCCCGCGATGGAGCCTTCTGCCTGCCACCGAAGGGCCGGCCATCAGACGGGCTTCCTGGGCCTTAGCCCTGACCAGCACCAGTGCACGCTGTTCTGATGTAATCATCTGCTTATCAAACAATAATGCCGTAAGGTATTCCAAAGTCAGCCCGGATCGTTCAGCCATGCCCTATCCTGTCAGTTAATAATTTTATTTTTTCTCAATCCTTCTTCACGCTGCTGTTCAATCCGCTTACTGACGGCTTCGAGCACTTCTTCTTCGGAATATTTAGGAGCCGCTGCAATGCGCGGCAATTCCTGATCAGACTCGGCGGCCATGGCTGCGGCCATTTCTTCCTGCTTGGCAAGCGCTTCAATCACCTGTTTTTTCTGTTCTTCATAAAAGATACTGTCTTTGGCAAGATCCAGGCCGTTCTTGATCAGCCCGCGTACGGTAATAACCAGCAGCAGTAACGGTACAATATCCTGTGTCCAGTAATCGAGCCCTTCCCGGATCATGGTGCCGGCCAGCAAACCGGCAAAGGCCATGAGCGCACCAAACAGGTTGCCTAAAAAGCGGAATTCCGCTCCCTCAGTGTATCCCTCACCGCTTTTAACCGCTTTTTCAGCCATATGTCACCTCCTGCCGAGGTGCCCGCCTGACACGTTGTTGCAGACGGTCAAGATAAATATACACCACCGGCGTTATGTACAGCGTCAACAGCTGCGACACCACCAGCCCTCCCACCACCGCCAGCCCCAAGGGGCGACGGGCATCTGCACCGGCACCGATCCCTATGGCGATCGGCAGCGCACCCATCAGGGCTGCCATAGTGGTCATCATGATCGGGCGAAAACGGATCAGGCAACCCTGGTAAATTGCCTGTTCAGGCAACAGACCTTCCCTGCGCTGTGCGTCCAGAGCAAAATCTATCATCATAATAGCATTTTTTTTCACAATCCCTACCAGCAGAATAATCCCCACAAAGGCGTACAGGTTCAGTTCATGGCCAAACAGCAGCAGCGTCAGCAATGCCCCCAGACCGGCAGTCGGAAGGCCGGATAGAATCGTAATCGGGTGGATATAGCTCTCATACAACACCCCCAGAACAATATAGATGACCGCTATGGCCGCCAGCAGCAGCCAGTTTAATCCCCTGAAGGATTCCCTGAATGCCTGGGCTGTACCCTGGAAGGCAGTGGTAATACCGGCAGGCAGGGACCTGGCTTCCTTCTCAACCAATGCGGTCGCTTCACCCAACGGGACGCCAGGCCTGACGTTAAAAGAAATCGTAACCGCATTGGACTGCCCAAGATGGTTAACCGACAGCGGACCGACTCTTCTTTGCGCGGCTACCAGGGTTGACATCGGCACCAGCTGACCGGAAGACGAACGGATATGCAGCAGAGCAAGTGCAGCCTGGTCCAGTTGGTAGTCCGGTTCAACCTCAAGAATGACTTTGTACTGGTTGCTTGGGGCAAAAATAGTTGATACCTGACGGGAACCATAGGCAAAGTACAACGACTCCTCCAGTTGCTGGGGAGAAACCCCTAAAGAGGCGGCCCGGTCGCGGTCAATCAGCAGCTTCAGCTCAGGATTCCTGATCTGCAGGTCAGAGGTGACATCCTGCAGCATCGGCAACCCTTTCAGGCGTGATTCAAATTGTGCAGCAGCAGTGTAGAGCTGGTCGGTATCAGGCGACATCAGGGCAAACTGGTACTGGGCCTTGGAAAGTGAGGCTTCCAGACGTATCGGCGGAGGATTCTGCAGAAAGACCTGAATACCGGGCAGTTGGGCCAGTTTAGGCCGTAACTGCTGGATCACTTTATCGGCACTGTCCTTGCGCTGATGAAGGGGTTTCAGGCGAATAAACATGAACCCGCTGTTGGAGCCGACTCGTGACCCGGAGGCGCCGGCAGAGGACATGAATGCCTCCACATTGGGATTCTGGCGTACTATCTCAGCAGCAAGCTGCTGATTCCGCATCATCTCTTCAAACGAAATCCCCTGCACTCCCTCGGTAATACCAAAGATACCACCGGTGTCTTCACTGGAGAAAAGCCCGGCCGGCATGCGTGAGAAGAGCCATACGGTCACAAGGGTAATTGTAATCGTAAAGACAAGGACTCCCCTGTTATGCTTCAGTACCCATTGCAGCGAGAGATCATATCTGTTTCTTAATACGTCAAAAAACCGTTCCAGCGACAGATACAGACGTCCATGCCGCCTTGATGCATCATGGGAGTGCAGAAAACGGCTGCACATCATCGGAGTCAGGGTCAGCGAGACAAAGCCGGAGATCAGGATCGCTGCTGAGATAGTGACGGCAAACTCGTTCAACAAGCGTCCCAGCATCCCCCCCATAAACAGCACCGGAATAAACACCGCAACCAGTGAAATGGTCATGGAAACGATGGTGAACCCGATCTCACGAGAACCTTTCAGGGCTGCTTCCATCGGCTTTTCACCATTTTCAATATGACGGACGATATTTTCCAGCATGACAATGGCATCATCCACCACAAAACCGATCGAGAGGGTCAGGGCCAGCAGACTGATCGTGTTGATTGATATATCAAGACCGTACATGACCGCAAAGGTGCCCACGATCGAAAGCGGCACTGCAAGACTGGGGATGATGGTGGCAGGAACCGAACGTAGAAAAATGAAGATCACCATCACCACCAGGCAGATAGTCAGCGCCAGGGTGAATTTCACTTCGTCGACCGACTCGCGGATTGAAACCGTCCGGTCATAGAGGATGTTCATCTGCAAGGCGGCCGGAAGCTGGGCCTGAAACTCCGGCAGCAGCTTCTTGATGGCGTCGACCATCTCAATGGTGTTGGCTCCGGGTTGACGTTGGACAGCCAACACAATCGCCCTGGTGGCAAACTCCTTACGGTTATACCAGGCAGCCACCTTGTTGTTTTCAACGCTGTCAATAGCGGTGCCCACATCCTGCACCCGCACCGGCGAACCGTTCTTCCAGGCAATAATCACCGGTTTAAAGGCATCAGCTTTCAAAAGCGGGCCATCAGTCTGGATTGTCAGGGCTTGTCTGGGTCCCTGCAGCACACCGGTGGGCAGGTTTGAGTTTGATCGCCCCAGTGCTGCAGCCACCTCATCAATACCGATACCGCGAGAGACAAGCCGGCGCGGGTCAACCTGCACCCTGGCGGCATATTTCTGGGAGCCGTAGACCAGTACCTGAGCCACACCGCTCACCATTGAGATCCGCTGGGCCAGCATGGTATCGGCATATTCGTTTATCTGATGCAGCGGCATGCTGGTAGAGTTAAGGGCGATATACAGTACCGGCGAGTCAGCCGGATTGACCTTGCGGTAGGAAGGTGGGGTAGACATATCGGCAGGCAGCTGACGCATGGCCTTGGCAATTGCGGCCTGCACATCCAGAGCAGCAGCGTCAATATCCCGCTTCAGGGTAAATTTCAGGGTAATGATCGATATCCCCTGGCCGTTGGTGGAGGTCATGGAATCCAGACCGGCAATGGTGGAAAATTCCCGTTCAAGGGGAGTGGCTACGGCAGAGGCCATGGTTTCCGGACTGGCCCCAGGCAGGTTTGAGGTAACCTGAATAGTAGGAAAATCAACCGTCGGCAGATCGTTGACCGGCAGCCCCCGGTAGGCAAGCAGGCCGAAAACAAAAACAGCCAGCATCACCAGACTGGTGGCAATCGGCCTGCGGATAAAGAGTTCGGAAACGTTCATGTCCGTCCTGCATCGTAAAATCAGGCTCACCGGACAGCGTATCCAGCGTCCCCGGTTGCACTTCTTTTTTCTTGTCGGTTAAAAGAGCAAAAACTTGTGTCGCAAGCTGTTGCTACTCGGTTGTACACGACTCGAGCCTGCCGTTTTCATAGAATGAAATCGGCTGATCAGCCATACATCTGCTGCCGTCAACGATCTGTCTCGCATCCAGCGTGCAGGAACGCAGCCCGCCCGAGGGATAGAAGGTAATGGTCCCCTTGTCTCCGCAGGTTATCCCGGCAATTTTGACATCTTCGTACAGAACGCAGGCACGGAGCCGACCATCTGAATAAAAAGAGATCGGACTGTAGGGGGTACATTTCACCCCTTGTTGCTCATACCTGATTCGCAAATTACAGGTATCAACCGCACCATTGGTATGCATAACAATATCCGCATCAGGGGCACAGACACTCTTATCAGCAGCATAGCCGGCAACAGCCACCACCATCGTCATAACAACCTGCAGCAGCATTAAAGCTCTCATACATTGTCTCCTTTGGTCTGTTTACTCGCCAATAATACGAATGGCATGGTCAGCACGGACAGCATACCATGAACCGGGCCGGAATGGACGCAGCTGGATACCGTCAGGAATCAGCGTACCATCGCTGTCCCGCACATCTGCCCCATGGCTGTCCAGAATCAGCAATTGACCGTCCGGCTGCCCCCATGGGCCGATCCAGATCACCACATGGGATACGGTTTCACTACTGCGTGGCCGGATAAAAAGCAGATCTCCCGGTTTCAGAACCCTGGCCCAGGTCTCGGGCGAGTCCTGGATGGGAATCACCTTGACCGGCACGGTCTGGTCGGAACCATGAATGGTTACCGAATCAATGGCCGCCTGCTTATGAATATCAGAACTGAAGCCGATCCCCAGGGCCTGATTATAGACAAACGAGGTAAAGTTGCTGCAATCCACCCCTTTGCCGTCATGACGGGTACCGCCAGGCTTGGGGGTATACCAGCCCGGTGGCGGGTCCCAGTCCGGAATGTAATGGTGTCGGTAGTGGTAGCCAAGAAAACGGAGTGCGGTTGCGATAACCCTGGAC
>CAZOTC010000124.1:0-8102 GCA_964582605.1 uncultured Geobacter sp.
GGTAGGCAACTATGGCCAGGGTCTCAAGGGCAGATTGAGAAAATCTGGCAGGCTTGCCTTTGACCATACGTGACAGATACGGCATCAATTCAGGAACGGTCCTGAGCTGCCACCCCCCCGCTACCTCCACAAGATGTACCCCTGCCCCGCGCTGCTCGTAATCGTCACGCAGCTCCTGCACAGCCAGACGCACGGAGGCACGCTCGTAATCAGGCAACAGTTCTGTCAGACGGTCAAGTGTTACCGGTCCATCCGATACGAACAGCAGTCCTTCGATAATGGCGTTAAGTGAAGGAAAGTTCATCAATTACTCCGACATCATCACCTGCTGGCACTGAAGGAAAAATATATATGGCGCCATAGCGGCTGTTTTGAATCACCTTGACCAGCTTGATGCGGCAGAGCTCAAGCAATCCCAGAAAAGTGACAATCATACGCTCCCTGCTGCTATCCTCAATGAACAGGGATTCAAAGTCCAGTGATTCCTGCCCGTCAAGCCTGGTCAATATTTCATTGATAGCGTCAACGATGCTCAAGGCATCCTGGGCAGCAACCTCATGGGCCCGGGCTGTGGGCATGCGGGCCAGCAGTTTATTAAACGCCTCAGAGAGCTCAAACAGGTCCAGCTCAAAAGGTCCGTCATCCTGTGCCAGCCCTTCCAGGCAGCAACCATCGCTACAGGGGCGAGCAAACACTTCACGCCCCAGCAGCTCCCGAGCCCCAAGCTCCAGGCCGGCATCGCGGTAGCGCTGATATTCCAGCAACCGTCGTACCAGCTCGGCACGAGGGTCTTCCTGCTCATCCCCCTCTCCTTCTTCCGGTTCAGGGGCAGGCAGCAGCATGCGTGACTTTATCTGCAACAGGGTGGAGGCCATAACCAGAAAATCTCCGGCCAGATCCAGGTTCAACTCCTTCATCAGCTTAAGATAATCAAGGTACTGCCGGGTAATCAGGGCGATCGGGATATCATAGATATCAACCTCATTCTTGCGGATCAGGTGTAATAACAGATCAAGGGGGCCTTCAAAGGCATCCAGCTTGACACTGTACCCCTGAGAGACCCCCTCAAAAAGTGATACTGATGTTGTCTCAGCCGCATGCGGCATGGTTAGACCCGCAGTGCAGACCTTACTTCCTGCATGGTCTTGACTGCCTCAGACGAAGCTCTGCGACTGCCGTCTGCAAGCAGATCCTCTACAAATCCGGCATCCTGAGCCAGCTCTTCCCGGCGGGAACGGAATGGTGCCAGTCGTTCATTCAGACATTGGGTAAGTATTTTTTTGCAATCAACACAGCCGATTTCTGCCTTTTTACAGGCTGGTATAATTTCATCCAGTTTTTCCTGCGGAACATAAATCCGGTGCAGGTTAAAGGCCACACACTGGTCAGGATCACCGGGGTCAGCCCGACGGACCCGTTGGGTATCAGTCACCATTCCCTTAATCTTGGCAGAAGTTTCTTCAGCTGTTTCAGACAGATAGATCGAATTATGGTAGGACTTGCTCATCTTGCGGCCATCAAGGCCCAGCAGTTTGGGAGTTTCCGTCAGCAGCGCTTCCGGTTCAGGAAAAACCTGACCGTTGTACAGATGATTGAAGCGCCGGGCAATTTCACGGGTAATTTCAAGATGGGGCAGCTGGTCATGGCCGACCGGCACACGGGTTGCCTTGTAAAGGATGATGTCTGCAGCCATAAGAACCGGATAGCCCAGGAAGCCAAAGGTTGAAAGATCTCTCTGTTCAATGTTGTCCAGCATCTCTTTGTAGGTCGGGTTTCGCTCCAGCCATGAAACCGGGGTGATCATCCCCAGAATCAGGTTCAGTTCGGCATGTTGTGCCACCTGGCTCTGTTCAAAAACCACACATTTGGCAGGATCAAGCCCGAAAGCGACCCAGTCCAGCACCATCTCACGGGCGGAATCCTTGATACCGGACGTTTCCGCATATTCGGTGGTCAGAGAATGCCAGTCTGCAACAAAGAAAAAACAGTCGAAATTTTCCTGAATCCTGATCCAGTTTTCAAGCACACCATGGTAATGACCGATATGAAGACGCCCCGTAGGACGCATCCCACTGACAACACGTTGTTTTTGCATCTGTACCACCTTTGTGTGAGCTACATGATTTTAAAACTGGCCACCTTGAAGACCAACAGGCTGTAGGGGCCTGCAAGCAGCTTGATACTGGCCATCAGCAGCGGCATCAGGAGATAGGAAAAAACCGGTGTGAAAAACACCAGTACAATAATAAGAATCATCCCGTACGGCTCAATCCTCCCCAACGCAACAGCCTGCCGGTATGGCAGCACCCCCATCAGCACCCTGCCACCGTCAAGGGGCGGGATCGGGATCATATTGAAAAATGCAAGCAGCAGGTTGATATAGATGGAAAAACCGGCCATATAACTTAACGGCTGCACAACAAATCCAGCACTTTCAGTCGGGACTGCAAGCAACACACGCAACAGAACGGCTGACAAGGCCGCCAGTATCAGATTGGTAATCGGGCCGGCAGCAGAGACCCAGATCATATCTTTTTTCGGGTTACGCAGATTTTCAATCACTACCGGCACCGGTTTTGCCCAGCCGATACCGACGATTACCAGCATCAAGGTTCCGAAGATGTCGATATGCTTGAGCGGATTCAGGGTCAAACGTCCCAGCATACGGGCTGTCGGGTCACCAAAACGCCAGGCCATATAGCCATGGGATACCTCATGGCAGGTAATGGCCAGCAAGCCGGGAACAAGCATAATTGAGAGCTTGTACAGTATATTTTCGATCATGAATAGTTTCCCGTCTTCAGAGTCTCAGGCCAGGCCGATGTTCCGGAATTTCAGCGTACTGTTACACCAAGCTTGCCGGTCAGGGCAGCAATAACCTTTTGATGCACAATCTGTACCTCATCATCGGTTAGGGTCCGGTCAGCAGCACGATAACGCAGACGCAGGGCAACGCTCTTGAACCCTTGCGGAACCCGCTCCCCCTGATAGATGTCAAAGATAACCACATCTTCAAGCTCTTTCAGTTTCAACGCGTTGATACATGCCACAAACGAGGAGGATGGCAGTTCAAGCGGAGAGAGTAAGGCAAGGTCCCTGACACTGTCGGGATAACGTGACGGCGGCACAATTGCAGGACGTGTGCCGGAAAAACGGACCATATCTTCAAAGTTCAATTCAAAGTAGTAAACGGTCCGTTCAATCTCGTAGTTTGCAAGGACCGTTGGATGAAGTTCACCAAGTGTGCCGACCGTCACATCACCAATCATGATCCGGCAGCATTTTCCCGGATGGTAGAAAGGTTCCGGTGTATCGGCACTCCAGACAGCACCTGTTATCTGTAACTGGTCAAACAGAGCCTCAACGACCCCCTTGGCATCATAAAAATCAACTGCAACCGTTTGATGACACCAACTCTCCCCTGCTCTTGATCCGCTGAGCAAACCGGCGCAGACAATCGGTTCATGGGGCATTTCCTGGCCTTCTGCGGCTGCATTATAAATTCTGCGCATCTCAAACAGCCTCAGATCAAGACTGCGAAAACTCATGTTGCGGGATGCTGTTTCAAGCAGTCCAGGCAGCAGGGTTGTACGCATGACCGACTGTTCAAGGGCCAGGGGGTTGCAGAGTCTGATACTGTTCCGGCGGGCATCATCCGCTGTCAGGCAGATTTTGTCTGCTGCATCCGGAGCAATAAAGCTGAAGGAGATGATTTCATGCATCCCTTCGGCAACCAGATGATCGCGCACAGCCTTTTGAAGACGCTGATGCAGTGATGGGCGATCGGAAATAACCTGGGCAACAGGCATGCTTGCCGGTACCTGGTCAAAGCCGTTCAGACGACAGATCTCTTCAATCAGGTCAATCTCCCGTTCAATATCGATCCGGTAGGATGGTATTGCGACCTGAAAACTGTTGTTTGACACCGGTGTCACCTGAAATTCCAGATTGCGGAACAGTTCTGCCATCCGCTCTGCAGGAAGTGAGAGTCCAAGCAGGGCATTGGCACGTTCAGGACGGAAGGTGATCGTAACCGGTGCCTTGGGTGCCGGAAAATTATCGACCCGGCCTTTGGCAACTGATCCGCCTGCCAGCTGATTAATCAGACTTGCAGCCCTGTCAAGTGCCTTGGGGACCATCTCAAGATCAGCGCCGCGTTCAAACCGATGGGATGATTCAGTATGCAGTCCGAGCCTCTTGCTGGTACGGCGGATCACCGGCGGGCTGAAAAATGCGCTTTCAAGCAGGATATCGGTTGTAGAGTCCTGGATTTCAGAGTTTTCTCCCCCCATGATGCCTGCAAGTGCTACCGCCCGCTCGCGATCGCAGATCATCAGGTCAGTCTCGGACAGGGCCCGGTTTTGTCCATCCAGGGTTTTGAAGTTCTCCCCCTCTGATGCCCTGCGGACAATGATCTGACCGCCGGCAACATGGGTATAATCAAAGGCGTGCAACGGGTGACCGAACTCAATCATGATCAGGTTGGTCACGTCGACCACGTTGTTGATTGAACGGACACCAACAGCATTCAGCCGATTTACCAGCCAGGCCGGTGATGGCGCAATCTTGCAACCGGATAAAAATCGGGCTGCATAGCGCGGGCAGCCGACAGGATCCTGAATGGCGACGGAAACCCTGCTGTCAACCGGTTCGCCATACTCCGGCACAACAATAGTAGGATAACGGACCCGCTTGCCCAGCTTGGCAGCAACCTCACGGGCAATACCGATCACGCTGAGGCAATCAGCACGGTTGGGAGTCAAGCCGATTTCGAAAACCGTATCCTTAAGTCCCATTGCCTCAAAAAACGGGGTGCCCAGCGTAAGATTTTCCGGCAAAACCATGATGCCGGCACTTTCATCAGCAAGTCCAAGCTCCTTCTCCGAACAAAGCATGCCGCAGGACTCTTCGCCACGGATCTTGGAACGCTTGATCTTGAAATCACCCGGCAGAACCGTACCGATCTGGGCCAGGGCAACCGTATCGCCCTGTTTGAAGTTCTGAGCTCCACAGACCACCGAGAGGACTTCGGTTCCATTATCGATCTTGCACAGTGAAAGTTTGTCTGCATTGGGGTGCTGGTTCTTTTCAAGAACACGGGCCACCACCACCTCATCCATACCGCAACCAAGCTGCTCAATCCCTTCCACTTCAAGACCGAGCATGGTCAGCAGGTCAGCCAGATCAGCTGGAGACAGATCAAAATCAACATACTCTTTCAGCCAGTTATACGTAACTTTCATGATTTCACCGGACTAGAACTGTTGTAAAAAACGGATATCATTTTCAAAGAGCAGCCGCATATCACTGATACCGTACTTCAGCATGGCAATCCGCTCAATCCCCATCCCAAAGGCAAATCCGGAGATCAGTTCAGGATCATACCCGACATGACGAAACACCTCCGGGTCAACCATACCCGCACCAAGAATCTCAAGCCAGCCGGTCTGCTTACAGACCCGACACCCGGTACCGCCACAGATCACACAGGCGATATCAACCTCTGCTGAAGGTTCGGTAAACGGGAAAAAGCTGGGACGCAACCGTACGCCGGTCTTCTGTCCGAACAGTTGATTAGTAAAGGTAGTCAGAATACCTTTCAGGTCTGCGAATGAAACCCTGGTGTCCACCATCAATCCTTCAATCTGATGAAACATGGGAGAGTGGGTTGCATCTGAATCGCAACGATAGACTGTACCGGGGGCGATGATTCGAACCGGCGGCTTTTGCTTGAGCATGGTACGGATCTGGACCGGCGAGGTATGGGTCCGCAGCAGCATCTGATTTTCGACAAAGAAGGTATCCTGCATGTCTCGGGCAGGATGTTCTGGCGGGAAGTTTAGTGCTTCGAAGTTGTACCAGTCATGCTCGATTTCAGGTCCTTCGGCAACTGAAAAGCCAAGACCTGCAAAGATCTCGCACACTTCTTCAGTCACCAGGGTAACCGGATGCTTGCTTCCCTTGCAACGGTTGCGACCCGGCAGGGTGATATCAATCCGTTCTGTGGCAAGCTTCCTTGTTGTCGCCTCTTCACGGGCACGAGCCATACTCTGCTCAATCAAGGTCTCAACTTCATCCTTAACCGCATTGACCAACTGTCCGACTACCGGACGTTCTTCCGGCGGCAATCCACCAAGTCCCTTCATAAGCCCGGTCAGTTCTCCCTTGCGGCCAAGATAACGAACACGGATTTCATTCAATGCATCCTCTGTAGCAGCGTCAGTAACGGCTTTTAAGGCCTGCTGTCGCATCAGTTCTAGCTGTTCCCGCATATCAGAGTCCTTTTAGTAGGTTAAAACTGAAAAAGGAATGAGAGCAGCCGCCCCCATTCCTTTTTACTGTGGACCGGTCAGGCTTACAGTTGAGCCTTGGCCACGGCCGTAATCTCGGCAAATCCCTTCGGATCGGTGATGGCGATGTCGGCCAGAACCTTGCGGTCAATCTGGACATCAGCCTTCTTGAGACCAAAAATGAACTTGCTGTAGGAAAGACCGTTCAAACGTGATGCAGCGTTAATCCGCACAATCCAGAGCGCACGAAAATCACGCTTTTTGACACGACGGTCGCGGAATGCGTAATTCAGTGCCCGATCAACCGCTTCGGTTGCACTCCTGAACAGCTTGCTCCGTGCACCACGGTACCCCTTGGCAAGCTTCAGTACCTTGTTACGACGCTGCCGTGTCTTAAAACCACCTTTTGCTCTCGGCATCTTGATACTCCTTTGGTTTAATTACCCGATCCGCAAGAGGCCGTTCCTCGCGGTTCTGGGGCGAGACAGACGGAACTGTCTCTTGTTACATATAGGGAATCAGGGCACAAATATTTTTGTGATCAACTGCAGCGACCGTGTTGGCCTGACGCAAGTTACGCTTGCGCTTACGGGTCTTGGGAGTCAGAATATGGCTGGTAAAGGCATGGGCGCGCTTTACCTTGCCGGTACCGGTCTTAGAAAAGCGCTTGGCAGCGCCACGATTGGTCTTGATCTTAGGCATTGAGTTGCTCCTTCTTGTGAATAGTGCTGATTAAATTTAAAAAAATCAGTGTTTTTTAAGCTTTGGTGCAACAATCATGAACATCTGACGACCATCTACACGGGGAGCCGTCTCAATGATCGCTATATCTGCCAATTCAGCGGCAAACTTTTCAATCACAGCCCGTCCGATATCCTGATGAGTGATTTCACGACCACGGAACACCAGCGTAACCTTGGCCTTGTTGCCTTCTTCGAGAAAGCGCCGCACATGTTTGATCTTGAATTCCAGGTCATGATCATCGGTTTTGGGCCTGATCTTGACCTCCTTCACCTGCACATGCACCTGCTTTTTCTTTGCTTCCTGCTGTTTTTTACTGACCTGATACTTGAATTTGCCATAATCCATAATCCGGCAAACCGGCGGTGTTGCCGTGGGGGACACCTCCACCAGATCCAGCTGACGTGCTTCGGCAGCTTCCAGAGCCTCACGCAGAGTCAAAATTCCTAATTGTTCTCCATCATGTGCAATCACACGTACTTCTGAAGCACGAATTGCGTGATTGATATTGACTGTTGCAGTTTTGGTAGGGGCAGCTATGACGGCACCTCCTGGCAGATTGGCGTTTCTAGAATTACTTGTAAACCTTTGTTTCAGCCTCAACAAAAGCGATAAATGCATCCGGTGTCATCGCATGCAGGTTTTTACCGTCGCGATAGCGCGGAGTCACTGTTCCCTGTTCAACTTCCTTATCCCCGATCACCAGCATATACGGAATCTTCTGCAACTGCGCTTCGCGAATCTTGAAGTTCAGTTTTTCGTTCCGCAGATCTTCCTGCACACGAATACCGGCTGCACGAAGCTGCCTGAACACATCCTGAGCATAGGGTATCTGGTTATCAGTTACCGTCAGTACAACAGCCTGAACCGGAGCAAGCCACAACGGAAAGTTACCGGCAAAGTGCTCAATCAGAACACCGATGAACCGTTCGATTGACCCGAGGATAACCCGATGAACCATGACCGGCCGTTTTTTCTCGCCATCACTGGTAACATAGGTCAGATCAAACCGCTCAGGCAGGGTAAAATCGCACTGGATAGTAGCACACTGCCACCGTCTGTCAAGACAAT
>CAZOTC010000125.1:0-7942 GCA_964582605.1 uncultured Geobacter sp.
TTCAAACGGGTACTACTGAAGCTCTCCGGCGAGTCGCTTGCCGGAGACCAGGGGTACGGTATTGACCCGAGTACCATCAACACAATTGCCGCCGAGATCAAAGAGGTTGTGCAGAACGGCGTGGAACTCGCGCTGGTGATTGGCGGCGGCAACATCTTCCGTGGACTGGCCGCCTCATCAAAAGGTATGGACCGGGCCAGCGCCGATTACATGGGCATGCTGGCAACGGTGATCAATTCACTGGCCATGCAGGATGCCCTCGAAAAAGTCGGCGTTTCCACCAGGGTGCAGTCTGCGATAGCCATGCAGGAAGTGGCTGAACCGTATATCCGTCGCCGGGCTATGCGCCATCTTGAAAAAGGTCGAGTCGTGATTTTCGGGGCCGGCACCGGCAACCCGTATTTTACCACGGATACCGCTGCCAGCTTGCGCGCCATGGAGATCGGCGCCGAAGTAATCCTGAAAGGGACCAAGGTAGACGGGGTTTATTCAGCTGACCCCAAAAAGGATGCGACAGCTACCCGTTACACCGAACTTTCCTACATTGAGGTGCTGCAAAAGGGGCTTCAGGTCATGGATGCCACCGCCACCTCACTCTGTATGGACAACAATCTGCCGATCATAATTTTTGATCTGACTACACCGGGTAACATCAAGAAAGTAATCAGTGGCGAAGCCATTGGAACCATCGTACAAGGAGAGTAACCATGTACAAACCTGTCATTGCCGAGATGAAAGCACATATGGAAAAAACCGCTGAAGATCTTCGCAAGGAGTATCAGCGCATCCGTACCGGTCGTGCCAGCACCTCGCTGCTTGATGAGGTGCGGGTTGACTATTACGGCAATCCATCGCCCCTGTCTCAGGTTGCAACGTTGTCAGTACCTGAGCCGCGCACCATTACCATCGCGCCGTGGGAATCAAAGATGATCGGACCGATCGAGAAGGCGATCCTTAACGCCAATCTGGGTCTGACTCCGGGCAATGATGGCAAGCAGATCCGTCTGAACCTGCCGCCCCTGACCGAAGAACGCCGCAAGGAAATCGTCAAGGGCATGAAAAAGATGGATGAAGAACACAAGGTTGCGGTTCGCAATATCCGCCGAAAGGCGATTGATGACCTGAAGAAACTGGAAAAAGACAAGGTCATCACCGAGGACGAGCTTAAAAAGGCCGAGAAAGAGGTCCAGACCGTGACCGACAGCCTGATCGCCAAGCTGGATGAGATCCTCTCCCACAAGGAGAAGGAGGTCATGGAAGTCTGACATGTACGAGCTGGATCCGGAAAAAATGCCCCGACACCTTGCCATCATTATGGATGGCAACGGACGCTGGGCCGAACAACGGATGCTGAAACGGATTGTCGGCCACCAGCGCGGGGCTGAAACGGTTCAAATGGTGGTTGATCAGGCATCCAATCTGGGGATCAGCTATCTGACCCTGTTTGCCTTTTCTTCTGAAAACTGGTCCAGGCCAAAACTTGAAGTCAAGGCCCTGATGGCCTTGCTCAAAAAATACGTACGCAATGAGCTGCGCCGGATGCTGAAGAACAACATCCGTTTCAATGTCATCGGCAATCGTGACGATCTGCCGGACGAAATCAACCAGATCCTTGATGTTGCCCTGCAGCAGACAGCAGGCAACACCGGCATGGTACTGACCCTGGCACTTTCTTATGGTGGTCGCCAGGAAATTGCCAGGGCAGCAGCCCGGATCGCCCGGCAGGTCCAGGCAGGACAATTGTGTCCAGAGCAGATAACGGAATCCCTGTTTGGGCAGTACCTGGACACCGCCAGCCTTCCCGATCCTGACCTGCTGATCAGAACCAGCGGAGAGATGCGGATCAGCAACTTTCTGCTCTGGCAGCTGGCATACGCAGAACTTTACTTTACCGATATCAACTGGCCCGACCTGACCATCAACGCCCTGCACACCGCGCTGACAGACTATCAATCCCGTGAACGGCGTTTCGGTAAAACCAGCGCTCAGCTGGCTCAAAGGAGCTGACCATACAACGTCTGCTGACCGCACTGATTCTGCTGCCGCTGGTGCTGCTGATCGTCATCAAGGGTACCCCCTGGATGTTCTGTCTGCTGCTTGCAACGCTCTGCCTGCTGGCCATGCAGGAATTTTTTGCCATGGCACTACCGGAACGCAGACGCGAGTTATTTCCCTTTGCACTGCTGGGGGCGCTGATGAGTGCAACGCCGTTGCTGACTGACGGCAGACATTTCATCATGGCACTGGCAACGTCTTTTTTACTTGCCGGTTTTCACTTTCTATTCAGGCTACGCGACATCACTACGGTTGCGCGTGAGCTTTCACTCGTCGTCACCGCCTTCATCTACATTCCGTTTCTGATTGCTCATCTGTTGATGCTCCGTCTGCTGCCCGAAGGCAGCAGCTGGTTACTGCTGATCATGCTGATTGTGATGACCAACGATGCAGCAGCTTATTACATCGGCAGTGCCATCGGTAAACATCGCCTGTATGAGGCCGTAAGCCCAAAAAAAAGTATTGAAGGTGCCGTCGGCGGCCTTGTCGGCAGCCTGATCGGTGCCTTTCTCGCCAAGGTTATCTTTTTTAATCAATTAGGGTATACTGACATCATAATCACGGCATTTGCGATCGGTATTGTCGGACAGATCGGTGACCTTTTCGAATCGCTACTTAAACGCAGCTTCGGTGTAAAGGATTCCGGCACCATTTTCCCCGGCCATGGCGGGGTACTGGACCGGATGGACAGTATCATCTTTGCAGCTCCGGTAACCTACTATTACGCGATCTACCTTTTCGGAAGGTTCTGATATGAAGAACATTGCCGTTCTCGGCTCAACCGGCTCGATAGGAGTCAGCACCCTTGCCATTGTTGCTGCCCACCCCGACAAGTTCAGGGTCACCGCCCTTTCAGGCGCGAAAAATCTGGAGCTGCTGGCCCGCCAGATCCGTCAGTTCAGGCCCAAACTTGCTGCTGTTGCAGATCCCGATGATATTCCCCGTTTGAAAGAACTGGTCTCGGGTCAGGATGTCGAACTGGTCGGCGGAACAGATGGACTCTGTGCTGTTGCCACAGCCAACGGTGTCAGAATGGTGGTGGCGGCCATTGTCGGTGCAGCAGGACTGGTACCGACCGCAGCGGCAATTCGCGCCGGCGTTGATGTGGCGCTGGCAAACAAGGAGACACTGGTCACCGCCGGAAACCTGTTTATGGATCTGGTACAACAGCACGGCGTCAAGCTCTACCCTGTTGACAGTGAGCACAGCGCCGTGTTTCAGTCCATCGAAGGTCATCGCAGCCAGGATATCACCAGGATCATCCTGACCGCATCAGGAGGTCCGTTCCGTGAGACGCCGTTTGCAAAACTTCAAACCGTAACGATCCAGGACGCTCTCAATCACCCCAACTGGAGCATGGGACGCAAGATCACCATCGATTCTGCAACCATGATGAATAAAGGGCTTGAGGTGATTGAGGCCCGCTGGCTGTTTGATGCGCCACCGGAAAAAATCAGCGTCAACATTCACCCTCAAAGTATCATTCACTCCATGGTTGAATACATTGACGGTTGCGTAATTGCCCAGCTGGGTACGCCTGACATGAAGGCCCCGATTGCATACGCCCTCTCCTACCCCGAACGGGTCAGTACCGGTGTCAAGCCGCTGGACCTGACCGAACTCTCCGGTCTGACCTTCTACAAACCGGACCTGGAGCGGTTTCCCTGCCTTGGTCTGGCTTACCGTGCCCTCGGAGAAGGTGAAAGCATGCCGGCCGTCATGAATGCCGCCAACGAAGTGGCCGTTGCGGCGTTTCTTGAGGGACGTATCTCATACCTGCAGATAGCACAGTTAATTGAAAGAACTATGGATGCCCATCAGGCACATCGCCTGAATTCAATTGCAGAGGTCCTGGAGGCTGACCAATGGGGTCGCCTGACAGCCCATCAGATCTGCACTACGCTCCAGACAGGCAGGCACTCATGATCGTCGTCAACTTCATCATCGTCCTTGGTATTCTGATTTTTGTCCATGAGTTGGGACACTTCCTGGTGGCTAAATGGATGAAAGTCAGGGTTGAGAAATTCTCACTCGGTTTCGGCCCGAAACTGTTCGGTTTCCACTACGGAGAAACCGAATACCTGATCTCTGCCTTTCCGCTTGGCGGCTATGTCAAGATGTTCGGCGAAGGGGGCTTCAGCGAAATCGAAATGATTGAGCAGGAGTACGAACGTGAATCGCCGGGCTCCAAACCGGTTGAGGCCTACAAACTGAGTCCGGCTGATGAGGCCCGCTCATTTGCCCACAAATCCATTCCGCAACGGATGGCAATCGTCTTTGCCGGTCCACTCTTTAATATGGTCTTTGCCTGGCTCTTGCTGATCCTGCTGTACCTGACCGGCATGCCGATCCTGAAGGCTACCGTCGGTGAGGTATTTCCCGACAAGCCTGCCGCCCTCGCCGGGATCAAAAAAGGTGACCTGATCACCTCTGTTGACGGACAACGGGTGATTCAGTGGGAAGACTTCTCAGCCCGCATGGCAACGGTAACCGACAGCGTCACCCTGACCATTACCCGGGCCGGGCAACCGCTGACCATACAGCTGAAGCCCCAGGCAGGAGAAACCAAGAATCTGTTCGGCGAGACCGTTAAAAAACCGATCATCGGGGTATCGCCCGCCTACGACTTTGTGACCGAGCGCTTTGGCCTGGTGGATGCCTTTGTTTTGGGCAATGCCAAGACCGTTGAAATCACCAAACTGACGGTACTTTCTCTGGTCAAACTGTTTCAGGGGGTTGTGCCGCTGAACAGCCTGGGGGGGCCGATGATGATTGCCGACATGGCCAACAAGGCGGCCCAGACCGGCGGTGCCACCTTCTTCATGCTGCTGGCAGTGGTTTCAATCAACCTCGGTATCCTGAACCTGTTGCCGGTACCGGTGCTGGATGGCGGCCACCTGATGTTTTACACCATTGAAGGTATCATCCGCCGTCCGGTGCCCCAGAAGGTACGTGAATACGCCCAGCAGGCAGGTATGATCCTGCTGGTGGGGATGATGGTTCTGGCCTTTTACAACGATATCGTCCGCTATTTCTTTACCAGCAAACTATGATCACCCTCTGCCTTGAGACAGCAACCGCCCGGGTCGGTATAGCATTGACCCGGGACGGCAAGCTGCTTGCAGAATCCCTGCTGGACGCCCCCGGCGGCATCCAGACCTCGCTCCTGCTGCCGGAACTGCAGCGCCTGCTACAGACCATCAACCTGACGGCAGGACAGATTGACCTGTTCTCCTGCGCCACCGGTCCCGGCTCATTTACCGGTATCCGTTCCGGTATCGCAACCACTCAGGGCTTGGCCCTTGCTGCAGGGAAACCGTCTGTCGGCGTATCAACCCTGGCCATGCTGGCGATGAACCTGCCTCATACCGCTTATCCGGTCTGTCCGATGCTGGATGCCCGTAAGAACGAAGTCTATGCCGCCCTCTACCAGGTCACGGATTTCCCGGCCATGCTGGAAGCAGACTGTGTCGGCAGTCCTGACGCTTTCCTTGCAAAAATCAGCGGCCCGACCCTGTTTCTGGGTGACGGCGCCCTGCGTTACCGTGACCTGATCACTGCGTCCCTTGGCGCTCAGGCCCTGTTTGCGCCACCGTCCTTCCATCTGCCACGGCCATCATGCGGCTGCCTGCTGGCAGAAGCGGCCTTTGCTGCCGGATATGCCGTCACTCCGGAACGGCTACTGCCGGTCTACCTGCGTCTCTCTGAAGCCGAACTGTCCCGCCAACAAAATAGTTAGCCGTATAATACCTTTTTATTTTGAATAAAATGCACTTGTAGTCCTCCGGAAGGCTGGTATAGTGGGTCGTATACATGCACCCCAGGGAGGGATCTATGAATATTCACGAGTATCAGGCCAAAGAAATTCTCAGCACCTACGGTATTCCGGTGCCCCGCAACCGGGTGGCCCTGACCGCTGACCAGGTGGAGCGGGCCGCCAAGATGATGGGGGGACACTGTGTGGTCAAGGCCCAGATTTATGCAGGCGGGCGAGGCAAGGCCGGTGGCGTGAAACTGGTCCATCATCCTGAGCAGGCCAATGATGTTGCCAAGGAGCTGTTCGGCAAACGTCTGGTTACCAAGCAGACCGGTCCGGAAGGGTTGAAGGTGCGCCGGATTCTGGTGGAGGAATCGGTTGAGATTGCCCGCGAATTTTACCTCTCCATTACCCTTGATCGTGAGTCATCCCGCTACTGCCTGATCGCCTCTGCAGAAGGGGGGATGGATATCGAAGAGGTGGCCCAGAAGGCGCCGGACAAGATCCACGTCCTGTCTATTGACCCCTTTACCGGCCTGCGCCCCTACCAGGCCCGCAAGATAGCGCTGGCGCTGGGGCTTTCCGGTGTGGTCTGCGAGGACTGCGTTGAGCTGATCCTGAACACCTACAAATGCTGCCTTGAAAAAGACTGTTCCCTGGTTGAGATCAACCCCCTGGTGGTGACGCGGGCCGGATGGCTGCTGGCCATGGATGCCAAGATCTCCTTTGATGACAATGCCGTCTACCGTCACCGCGAATATCCGGACATGATGGATTACTCCCAGCTTGACCCGCTGGAGATTACTGCCGGCAAGTACGATCTGGCCTACATCAAGCTGACCGGCAACATCGGCTGTATGGTCAACGGCGCCGGTCTGGCCATGGCAACCCTGGATGTATTGAAGGAGTTCGGCGGCGAGCCGGCCAACTTCCTGGACGTAGGAGGCGGAGCTACCCGCGAGAAAGTCGCCGAGGCGTTCAAGATCATCCTGCAGGATTCTGATGTCAAGGCCGTCTTTGTCAACATCTTTGGCGGGATCATGCGCTGCGATGTGATCGCCCAGGGGATTATCGAAGCGGCCAGTGAAGTCAAGTGCCTGCTGCCGATTGTGGTCAGGATGGACGGCAGCAATGTGGAGGACGGCAAGAAGCTGTTGCTGGAGTCCGGTCTGAATGTGCAGATCGGCGACAACCTGGGTGATGGCGCTGAAAAGATTGTTGCCATGCTGGCCAAGGCGTAAGGGGGGAGCGCAACCATGTCGATTCTGATCAATAAAGAGTCAAAGATACTGGTCCAGGGGATTACCGGCAAGAGCGGCCTCTTCCATACCCAGCAGTGCCGCGCCTACGGCAGTCAGATCGTTGCCGGCGTCACCCCCGGTAAAGGCGGCATTCATATCGAAGGAATCCCTGTTTTCAATACGGTGGCTGAAGCGGTGCACTACACCGGCGCAACCATCTCAATGATCTTTGTGCCGCCTCCGGGTGCTGCCGATGCCATTCTGGAATCCTGTGAAGCCGGCCTGGATCTGGCAGTCTGTATCACCGAAGGGATTCCGGTACGGGATATGGTCATCGCCCGTGCGGTCCAGGCCCGCAGCAAGACCCTGCTGGTCGGTCCCAACTGCCCCGGCATCATCACCCCCGGCCAGTGCAAGCTGGGGATCATGCCGGGCTACATCCACACACCGGGCAAGATCGGGGTCGTCTCCCGCTCCGGCACCCTCACCTATGAAGCGGTCAAACAGCTGACCGATATGGGACTGGGGCAATCCACCTGTGTCGGCATCGGCGGCGACCCGATCATCGGTATGAAATACATTGATGTGCTGAAGATGTTTAACAACGACCCTGGTACCGAGGCGGTCTTCATGATCGGCGAGATCGGCGGCGGGGCAGAGGAAGAGGCAGCCCACTGGATCAAGGAGAATATGAAGAAACCGGTGGCAGCCTTTATTGCCGGCAGCACCGCCCCTCCCGGCAAGCGCATGGGCCACGCCGGGGCGATCATCGCCGGCGGCAAGGGCAAGGCTGAAGACAAGATCCGGACCCTGCAGGAATGCGGGGTGACGGTTTCTGTCTCTCCAACACGCATGGGACAGGCCATGGCAGAGGCACTGAAAAAATAAT
>CAZOTC010000126.1:0-7926 GCA_964582605.1 uncultured Geobacter sp.
GGGATGTCGGCGGGTGGGCTCTTAGTATCTTTGTATTCGGCCTGATCTTTCCCGGTATCAATAACTGGGCCCACGGCGGTGGCCTGTTAGGCGGTATTTTACTGGGGTGGCTGCTTGGTTATGAAGAAAGGCGAAATCAGCGTGCTCTTGATCATATCCTGGCGTTTTGCTGTATGGCGGTGACCGCCGGTGTGCTACTGTGGGCCCTGTTTGGGGCCAGATTGTAGTCCTATGAATACTGCTGACCGGATTACCTATCGCCCCATCGGCATTATCCATTCCCCCTATGCCCGCCGGATTGATGCGCCCCACCAGAGTACGGTGGTGGAGGGAACCGAGTCAGGCGAGCCGGCACTGGCGACACTCACGCTGGCGGATTGGGTTGATGAACGATCCTTACAGGATCTGGGCG
This sequence comes from uncultured Geobacter sp., assembly GCA_964582605.1. GTDB lineage: Bacteria > Desulfobacterota > Desulfuromonadia > Geobacterales > Pseudopelobacteraceae > Trichlorobacter. The sequence continues at coordinate 413 of CAZOTC010000126.1, forward strand.
GTTTTGAGCGGGTCTGGCTGATCTTCAGCTTTCACCAGAGTGAGGGCTGGCGTCCGATCGTCAAGCCCCCCCGTGGCGGCTCCAAGCGTGGGGTGCTGGCTACCCGTTCCCCCCATCGTCCCAACGCAATCGGACTGTCAGCCGTCGAACTGGTCGGTATTGAAGGCAGGACGCTGCATCTGAGGGGGGTAGATCTTCTGGACGGCACGCCGGTGCTTGATATCAAGCCGTACGTACCCTATGCCGATGCCTTTCCCATTGCAAAGGCGGGCTGGATTGATGAACTGGATGCGCAACAGGGAAAGCAGTCTGCCCCTGGCCCGCGAAAACCACGCTAGATGTATGCAGCTGAAAAACCAAAGGCGACCGATGGGCCGCCTTTGATGATCCGGTTCTGTGTTGCAGCAACCTGCTGCAGTGGCTACATGCCTCAGCCACCCTGCGGTTGCTCCCCCGCCTCCTGGTTGCAACGCTCTACAACATCCCGTAACCAGGCGATTTCATCCGGCAGGAACTGCTTTGAATACTCGGTGCCGACGTTCATGGCAATATGCAGCGGCGGCATGGTGGTGGCCGCAAGCACGTAACCCGGAACCTTGACCCATTGCGTGTGGCCGGTTGCCCAGTTTTTGAGGCGCTCTTCGCTGTCAAAGATCATCAGGTAGTCCTGTCCGTCTGCCTCAATGATCAGCGGCAGGGTCTGGCCCTCCTCAATACTGACCTCTCCCTTGAATTCCTTGGGGTCAAGGGTCGGCACGCAGAACAGGGTGTTGAGAAAGATGTCGTAAAACTTTGATTGGGTGGTGGCATCGGACATATCCTGACGCAGGGCAACCAGCGCCTGATCGAGACCGGTTTCTCCCCCTGCCTGCGTCGCAGGCTGTTCCCAGCGATTGGTGACTTCGATCAGGTGGTAACCGAACTGGGTCTTGACCGGACCGAGTACCTTGTTCAGTTCGCCGCTGAACACGACCTGGTCAAACTCGGGCACCATCTGTCCGGGGTTGAAGGTGCCGAGATCGCCCCCCCTTTGACGGGACGGGCAGGATGATTCACGTTGAGCAACGTCGGCAAAGGCGGCGCCGGCTTCGATCTCAGTCTTGAGCTGCAGGCAGTGGGCTTCGGTATCCACAAGAATGTGGCGGGCAGTAGCAGGCATTTAGATACTCCTTGGTGAAGGTAAAAACTGGCGCGATAGTAGCCGAATAAACTGGGGATGGCAACCGGCACTGCTTCGTACAGATACTTATTTTGAGACAAGCATCGTTGCTATCGGAAAGAGCAGTTGCTCTGTGGCTAATTGCCGTTTAGGTTTGTTCCGATACGGATTAAGGATGTTGCCAGGGGGAGACGATGAACAGACAGGAGCCGTTGCCGGGCAGATACCGGCATTACAAGGGGGGAGAATACGAAGTGATCGGGATAGCCCGCCACAGCGAGAGCGATGAGCAGCTGGTGGTCTATCGCTGCCTCTACGACAATAATTCGTTGTGGGTGCGGCCGCTGGCCATGTTTCTGGAAACCGTGCCGGTTGACGGGCGTGAACTGCCGCGTTTTGAGCGGATCAGGGCGGAACTGCCCGGTTGACGTTGACAAAAATGCCCCGGCCATGCCATACAAAGGCAGCAAACTGGAGACCGCTTCCATCTGAGAGGCGGTTTTTTGTGTTTATCCGGATGGATGAGAAATCAGCTTTGGAGAGCGTGCGTGGAGAATAGAAGAAGGCTTTTGATCAGAAACAAGAGAATCGCCACCGGCCTGATGATTGGCGCTGCAGTGCTGTTTGTGGTTGCCCGTCTGCAGCAGGGGAGTGGTATCTGGGGATGGGTTGCCGCCTTTGCCGAGGCGGCCATGGTTGGCGCCCTGGCAGACTGGTTTGCCGTGGTGGCGCTGTTCCGGCACCCGCTTGGCCTGCCGATACCCCATACCGCCATTATCAAGAACAAGAAAGAGGCTATTGCCGGAAATCTGGCCACCTTCATCCGTGACAAGTTTCTGGCCAGCGATACCCTGATTGTCAAGCTGCGGGCCTACAATCCGGCGGCACATCTGGCCGGTTATCTGATGGCACAACAACATGCGACTGATCTGTCCAAAGGCGTGGTCAGACTGCTGGCAGACTCACTTGATTTTATTGAAGACGAACGGGTACAGCAGTGGCTGCGGGCGGCCCTGAGCAACCGGATTGACCGGTTTGATCTCTCCGGTTCTGTCGGAGCGATGCTGCAGACATTACGAAACGACAACCGTCACCAGGCGGTGCTGGATGACCTGCTGAACCGCCTTGCGGCCTGGCTGGCCACTGAGCAGGCCCAGAGCAGGCTGGCCGGTTCGATTGATGAGATGGTCACTAAAGAGTATCCGTTGTTGAGCGTCTTCATTCCCAACCGGGAACAGTTTACCCGCGGGGCTGGTGAGAAGGTGGCCGGCAGGATCAACGATTTCATCCAGGCGGTTAATGCTGATCCGGGACATGAACTGCGCCAGAGCTTTGATACGATGGTTACAACGTTTATTGCCCGCCTGCAGAATGATCCTGAGCTGCGTGCCAGGGTTGAAAGCATCAAACAGGATGTTCTGCATAATCAGGCGATCAGCGAGTATGCCCTGAGTATTGGTAATGACCTGAAGGGCTGGCTGCAGCATGAGCTGCAGCAACCTGATTCACAGCTTCAGCAGAAGATTACAGCCGCTGTTGCCGGACTTGGTACGACGCTTTCAAACAATCAGGGACTGCAGGATTCACTGAATGAATACCTTGAAAAACTGGTACTGCATTACGGTGATACGTTGCGAACAGCTGTTGCCGGGCATATTTCAGGTACGGTGCAGGCGTGGGATAGTGCTGACTACAGCAATGAAATAGAGCTCTCCATCGGTTCCGACCTGCAGTTTATCCGAATGAACGGCACCCTGGTGGGGGGCGTGATCGGGCTGCTGCTGCATGCCCTGGCATTGCTGTTGGCATAGTCATGCGGCAACCTTGCAGCGGGAGCAGATTCTTGAACTTCCGGGTATTCGCTGGTATATGTAGCTAAGGCAGGTAACAAACAGATAAGCGGAGGCTGGAAGATATGTCATCAGGCGGTTTTCATGTACATGGTCCCCATGACCATGAACTTGAGCATGCAGTCCATGGGGGAGGCCACGACGACCACGGAGAGTCAGGCGGTTCCGGAATGGTGAACCAGATTGCCATGATTACGGCAATTATCGCTACTATTGGCGCGATATTTTCCTATATGGGTGGTGCCACCCAAGCCAATGCAGGCCTGTTCAAAAACAATGCCGCCATCAAGAAAACCGAGGCATCCAACCAGTGGAATTACTTTCAGGCCAAGAGTACCAAACAGTCTCTGGCAGAACTTTCGCGTGACATTTCCCCGGAAGATAAAAAAAACTCCTATCAGGCCAAGGTAGACCGCTATGAGAAGGAAAAGCTTGAGATCAAGGCTGTTGCGGACAAGCTTGAGGCAGAGGCCCTGCAGTGGGATAAACGCAGTGATGAACAGATGCATCAGCACCATCGTTGGGCCCAGGCCACAACAATCTTGCAGATAGCCATTGCCATGGCAGCCATCGCGCTGCTTACCAAAAAGAAGTGGCTGGAGTATGTCATGTTTGGGGTAGCCGGTATCGGTCTGGTGGTGGGGGTGCTGGCTATGCTGCATATTTGAGCTCACGTCCACCCAATCGAGATTGTTCTGTATTGAAAGGCGGCCGGCAGGCCGCCTTTTTCTGTTGCGGTCATTTGACAGCATCGCCATAGTGCCGTATATCTACTTTAAGATTGGCAGAACACTGCGTGGAGGAAATCATGAATCGTTTGCTTGTCAAAAATGCCTTGGTTTTAGTTGCTTGTGCAACGTTGTTAGGGGGGTGCTGCGGCGGTGGCAGCAAGACGACACAGATTGATCATATCTCAACGACAAAGACGGTCGGCGAGCAGTTGCTGGATCTTCAGAAGGCCCGTGATAGCGGAGCTATTAATCAAGAGCAATACATGAAGGCCAAGCAGGATATTCTTGACAGGCTTGAAAAATAGTGTCTCTGTACACGTTTTGCCGCGTCTGATCATTAGTTTGCTCCTGTTTCCGGCGGTGCCTGCTGCATTGCCGGTTCAGGCATTCTGCTCGGCGGCAAGCATGCAGGCACCAAGGTTCTCTCCTCAACATCCGAGTCATTACCAGGAGCCGGAGACCTCTGTGGTCAGACTTGTCTTTCTGGGGGCGATTGATTTCTACCGTTCGACCATCTCACCCACAAGCGGGGCTCGCTGTGGATTTTCTCCGTCATGTTCTGCCTTTGGCAGGCAGGCGGTTAAAGAGTATAGCCCGCTGCAGGGGGTGATGATGACTGCGGATCGTCTGACGCGATGCAATATTTTCAAGGAGCCTGATCGGGACTATTTTCCCCTGCCCGATGGATTGTTGTTTGATCCTGTTTTCTATAATGCGCTGGGCGAACAATGATCCGATCGCATGTTTTTCGTCTGCTTCTGCTGTTTACACTTCTTCTGTCTCTGACTGGTGCCTCGCACGGGGCACAGGCCGCTCTTGTAGTGACTGACGAACTCCTGATGAAGCTTGGAGACACCTTTGTTGCCGAAGGCGATTACTACCGGGGCATTACGGAGTATAAAAAACTGTTAATCCTGTTTGCCGATTCACCGCAGGCAGATTCTGCACTCTTCAGTATCGGTATGGCCTATTACCGGGGGGAGGAGTATGAACCCGCCTCCCGTACGTTCTCTTCACTCAGCAAACGTTTTCCTCAAAGCAGACATCTTGCCCAGGCCGCCTACCATCAGGGACTGTGTCTGATCAAGCTCCATCAGCCCGAAAAAGCTTCTGAAGCATTTGCCGTCGCTGCTGCCCTGTCCAAAAAAAATGAAGAGGTGCGTAGCGCAACATTCGGGATGGCGATTGCCGCCTTTGACCGGCAGGATCTTTCGGCAACCCGCTTGACGCTCGAACAGTTTGTGCAACAGGGGTCAGATGCTTCCGGTGTGTCAAAGGCGCGGGAGGCGATCACGCTGCTTGACCGGAACCGTCCCCCGCCCTACAAGTCGGCTCTGCTTGCCGGCACTATGTCGGCACTGATTCCCGGCAGTGGACATATCTACGCCGGACATTACGGTGACGGTATTACTGCCCTGCTGCTGAACGGCCTTTTTATTGCGGGAACAGTGGTGGCAGTTCAGCAGGAAAACTATGCGGTGGCCGGTGTGGCCGGACTGATCGGATTGCCCTTTTACATCGGTAACATCTACGGTGGGGCAAATGCCGCAACCAAGTGGAATATGGGGCTCAGGAAGGATTTGAGAGGCAAGCTCACCTTTGTGCTCGACTATCCGTTTTAAGCTGAGCCTCACTCTTCAAAGCTTTTTGGCGGAACTGTTTTTAACAAAGGAAGACTTCAATGCACCATGCCAGGCATCCCTTTCATATCCTTACCCCTGACTTCATCATGGATGCCGTTGAGAGCCAGGGATTTCGCTGTGACTGTCGTAATCTTACTCTCAACAGTTACGAAAACCGGGTTTACCAGGTCGGTATTGAGGGCAGCAAGCCGCTGATCGCCAAGTTCTACCGTCCTGGCCGTTGGACAGACCGGCAGATCATTGAGGAGCATGACTTAAGCAGTGAGCTGGCCGGACACGAACTGCCGGTGGTGGCCCCTTGGCGCAACGCTGCTGGACTAAGCCTTTTTCGGTACCATGATTTCAGGTTTGCCCTCTATCCCCGGCAGGGCGGTCATGCGCCGGAGTTTGACAATCTGGACAACCTTCTGATTCTGGGCAGGATGCTGGGAAGGATGCACCGGATCGGTGCAGTGCAAGGATTTGTGGAGCGTCCGGCACTGGACAGCCAAAGCTTCGGCCACGAGAGCGTCCAGCTGATCCGTGATACGTTTATTCCGAAAGAATACTATGAGAGCTATGTTGCGTTGACCGACCAGCTGCTTGAGCGAATTGAGCTGGAGTTGGCCGCCTGTGGATCGATCAGAATGATCCGCACCCATGGCGACTGCCACTGCGGCAATATCCTCTGGCGGGATGACGCCCCCCATTTTGTGGATTTTGATGACAGCAGGATGGCTCCGGCAATACAGGATCTCTGGATGATGCTCTCCGGTGATCGCCCGCGCAAGCTGGCTCAGCTGGATGTGCTGCTGGAAGGTTATCAGGAGTTTTATGATTTTAATCCACTGGAGCTGAGGCTGATTGAACCGCTGCGCACCTTGCGGATGCTGCACTACAGCGCCTGGATCGCCCGTCGCTGGGATGATCCGGCCTTTCCGATCGCCTTCCCCTGGTTCAACACCATCCACTACTGGGGTGAGCATATCCTGGAGTTGCGCGAGCAGCTGGCTGCTCTGGATGAACCGGCTCTGGAGCTGCCGTGAACAAGCAAGAGCTGGTTAAAAAAATCATCATCACCCTTGAAGCGGATCTGGAGCTGTTCTTTACTGCAGCAAGGACGGCCCACGAGGCTGCAACCCACGAGGAGTGTGCTCCTGACAACAAGTATGATACCACCGCGCTGGAGGCATCCTACATCGCCCAGGGGCAGGCCAACCGTGCCCAGGAGATCCGGGTGGCACTAGAGGGGTATCGTGCTCTGGTCTTGCAGGGGTTTGATGATGACACACCGATTCGGCTGACGGCCCTGGTGACGCTTGAGGATGATGCGGGTGTACAACGGCGATTGTTCCTCGGTCCCTACGGTGGTGGTATGAAAATTCCGGATGGAGAATCAGAGATCGTGGTGATTACTCCCGGCTCGCCACTGGGCCGCAATCTGCTGGGCAGGCAGGTCGGTGATGAACTACAGGCTGACGAAACTGCTGCTGCGGTAACGTTTACTGTTGTTGCTGTTGCGTGACTACAAATATCATTGTGTAAAAACTGTGTACATGAACAACTCAATCCTGTTGTATGAAGGTTTTGTGCGGATCGGATAATGGTAATGGAAACGAAACCATACCGGCTCCAGTTGAACGGTCAGGTCTGTGTTGGCCCGCTATTTGCTACTACCAGTGGTTGCTGTCGTTGATGGTTGGCAAGAACTCTCTCTTTATAAGGGTTGCAAACATGAAAACAATCGGAATACCGAAAAAACAGGGCCTCTACGATCCCTCTTTTGAGCACGATGCCTGTGGTGTTGGTTTTGTGGCAAACATCAAAGGGAAAAAGTCTCACGATATTGTGCAGCAGGCACTGACCATTCTGGCCAACCTTGATCACCGCGGTGCGGTCGGCTGCGAGCACAATACCGGTGACGGAGCCGGTATCCTGCTGCAGATGCCGGACGCCTTCCTGCGCAAGGTCTGTGCCCCGCTGGGCATACGTCTGCCTGAGCCGGGTGAATACGGTGTTGCGATGCTGTTCACCTCCCCCAAGGCAACCGAGCGGAACAGTGCCCGTCATATCATGGAGCGGATCATTACTGAAGAAGGGGTGCAGATCATCGGCTGGCGCGATGTGCCGACCGATAACAGTACCCTGGGGG
>CAZOTC010000127.1:0-7892 GCA_964582605.1 uncultured Geobacter sp.
GCTCTCCCCCTGAGCTACGCGCCTCCAGCAAGGGAATTTTGTTATTAACAGCTTGACCCGAGAAATGTCAAGCTGTTTTTAGCTGATTCCGTATCAGCAACGCCACATTTTCCACATGGGGAGTCTGTGGGAACATTTCAACCGGCTGCACCTGCCGGCAGGTATACCCTTTACCTGTCAGGATATCCAGATCACGAGCCAGGGTATGGGGAGAGCAGGAAACATAGATGATCCGCTCCGGTGCCAATTCTGCTACTTTGTCCAGCACCTCCCGATCACATCCTTTGCGGGGCGGATTCAGGACAACACGGTCAAAACGTTGTTCATCCTCAAGCAGATCATCCAGCAGTTCCAGTACATCACCTGCCTCAAAGCGACAGTTACGGACATTGTTCAGCCGTGCATTACGCCTGGCATCAGCTACAGCCTCCCTGTTGAGCTCAACCCCCAAAACCTGGGAACTGCGGGGAGCAAAGGTCAGGGCAATACCGCCAATACCGCAATAGAGATCAAGAACGTGCTGACTGCCGTCAAGTTCAGCCCATTCACACGCTGTCTCATACAAAAGACGGGCTCCGTCATTCTGTGCCTGCAGGAATGAACGGGGAGAGATCAACAGCTCAACCTGCCCAATCCGGTCCAGCAAGGTCTGTTGCTTTGTCAGAAAATGGTCGTGAGCCCCAAAAATCACATTCCCTTCGCTGCTGTTCACATTCTGACAGACAACGGTCACCTGTGGCACCTGTTCCTGGAGGAACCGGGCCAGATGATGAATCTCGTTAAAGGCCCGCCGTGCAGTGACAAAGGTAACCATGACCTGCCCGGTTGATTCCGAGACCCGCACCACCAGATAGCGCAGGATACCGCTCTTGTTCTTGTCCTGATAGACCGGCACCTTTAACTTGCTGATCCCCTTGCCGACTGCCTTGATCACGGCATTAATCAGGGGATGATGCAGCGGGCATTCCTCAAGATCCACCACATCATGACTGGCCCGACGGTAGATACCGATATAGGGATCGGCATGGCTGCCTGCTACCGCCAGTTTGGCGGTAGTCCGGTATCCCAGCTGACGTTCAGGGGTCAGCAGACGAGGAACAACAAGCCCCTTCAGGGAAGGATAGGCATCAAAAGCAGCCTGTACCTGCGCTTGCTTCCAGCGCAGCTGTTCACCGTAGCGCAGGGGGATCAGAGGACAGCCCAGACACAGGGCTGCATCCGGGCAGGGACAACGCTGCAGCCGCAACAAAGATGGTTCAACAAGATTGAGCAGATCTGCAAAGACAACGGTCTTGCCAAAGTGGGTGATGCGGGCCAGACAACGATCCTGAGCAACAGTGCCGGGAACCAGTATCTGACGGCCTTCATGGTGTGCTATGCCGATGCCGTCACTATCAAGACCTTCAATGGTCAGCTCCAGAGCCAAGCCAAACCGCAGTGAGGAGGATGCAACGTCCTTATCTGCAGAGGCCTGTCGCTTTTTGCCACTTGAGGGACTTTTACGTAACCTCATGGTTTGTTCCTCTGCCTGGCAGCTTCAAACAACACAATGCCGCCTGCCACCGATGCATTCAATGACGAGACCCCGCCGTACTGGGGAATTGCCAGCAGGCCGTCACAATGCTTGCGTACCAGGGGTCTGATCCCCTCCCCTTCACTGCCGATTACCACTACCAAGTTTCCGGCATAATCCTGCTGATAGATAGTTGTACCTGCCTCGCCGGTAAGACCAAAAACCCAACACCCGGACTGCTTCAGGCGCTCAAGTGACTTCACCAGATTGGTCACCTGAATGATCGGAACGGTTTCTACCGCACCTGCCGATGCCTTTTCCACCACCGGCGTGACACCGCAGGCCCGGTCCTTGGGGATGACAATCCCCTGGACCCCGGCACAGGCAGCAGTGCGGATCAAGGCACCAAGATTCTGGGGATCCTGGATACCATCAAGAATCAGAACAAATAGAGCTGTATTTGTTTTCAGCTGGTTATCAATAAACTCTTCAAGCTCTGCATACACAAATGGAGCAACTCGCAGTACCACCCCCTGATGATGGGGATTTCCCGCCAATCGCTCCAGATCAGCCCGATCACGACGGCGAACCGGTAATCCCTGCTCTTCTGCAACTGTAGCCAATTTGGCAATTCGCTGGTCAGTGCCGCCAGTCTGCACAAAAAGCTCAAAGGCCTTGCGGTTACCTCGCAAGGCCTCTCGTACCGGATTTATCCCGAACAGGATCTCATCTTTCATCATGCACCAACCGCAATCTCATCAACGATCATGTCGGCAGCTTGCAGCGGATCTGCTGCCTTGGCAATCGGTCTTCCGATCACCAGATAGTCAGCCCCTGCCTGAACCGCCTCTGACGGGGTCATGATCCGCTTCTGATCATCAACTGCAGCAAAAGAAGGACGTACCCCGGGAGTTACTATCAGAAAATCAGGGCCACAGGCTGCACGGATCGCCTCAATCTCCAACGGTGATGCCACCACGCCGTCCATACCACTCTCTTTGGCCAGTTTTGCCAGACGCACCACCATCTGATCTACCGGATGCTCAATACCCACCGCCTTGAGGGTCTCCTGAGTGGACGAGGTCAGGATAGTCACCGCCAGCAATCGGGGCCGCTCATTTTCACTGAACTCTTTTTGTACCGCCTGACTGGCTTTTTCCATCATCTCAGGGCCACCCAGGGCATGCAGGTTGGCCAATTTGACGCCTTGACGGCCTGCAGCCAGCATGGCCTGGGCCACGGTATTGGGGATATCGTGATATTTCAGATCAAGAAACACATCTCCGCCATGACGCTTGACCGCCTCAACCGCAGCAGGTCCGCAGGAGGTAAACAGCTCCTTGCCGACCTTGAACATCCCGACCTTGCCGGACAACTGTTCGGACCAGCGTTCAATGTCAGACAGCTTATCAACATCAAGGGCAAAGATTATTTTGTTCTTGGCTTCATTGCGTGTCATATCACCGCTCCCATATCTCCTTTTTGTCCTTACCAAGGTAAGCCCGCTTGACTTCTGAATTTTCAAGCAGTTCACCCGCTTCGCCCTCCAGGATCACCTTGCCGGTTTCCATGACATAACCACGGTCAGCCAGCTTGAGTGCTGCCTTGGCGTTCTGTTCAACCAGCAGGATCGTCACGCCCCGCTCATCCCGCAGACGCTGAAGTACCCGGAATATCTCCTGCACCACCAGCGGTGCCAGCCCCATAGACGGTTCGTCCAGCAGCAACAGTTTGGGGCGGGCCATTAAAGCCCTGCCAATGGCCAGCATTTGCTGTTCACCGCCGGACATGGTACCGGCCGCCTGTTTGCGGCGTTCTTCCAGGCGTGGAAATAGTTGAAACACCTCCAGCATATCCTGCTGAATCTCTGTTTTCGGGACACGTGAGCGGAAACGCAGGTAGGCACCAAGTTCAAGGTTCTCTTCAACCGTCATCGGCTTGAAGACCTGCCGCCCTTCCGGTACCTGAGATATCCCCAGCTTGACAACCCGGTCAGGAGAAAGGTCACCAATCGGTTGCTTCTGAAACAACAGATCGCCTCCTGATGCCGGTGTGACCCCTGATATGGTGTTAAGGATGGTAGTCTTGCCGGCGCCATTGGCGCCGATCAGGGTCACAATTTCCCCCTCTGCCAGATGCAGGGAGACATTTTTGAGGGCATGTACCTTGCCGTAGTAGGTATTGATATTCTTTAACTTAAGCATTAGTCGTCATCACCTAAATATGCCGCAATAACTTCATGATTATCCTGAATTTCTCGCGGTGTTCCTTCAGCAAGTTTCTGGCCAAGGTTCAGCACCACGATCCGGTCGCAGATATCCATGACCAGCTCCATATCATGCTCCACCAGAACTACAGTAACGCCCATGTCCCTGATTTTCTTGATGAGCGCTGCCAAGCCCAGAGTTTCCTGGGAGTTGAGCCCTGCGGCAGGTTCATCCATCAGTATCATGCGCGGCATGCAGGCCATGGCCCGGGCGATCTCCAGCATTCTGCCCCGTCCAAACGGCAGGTTGCCTGCCTCGACCTCAGCCAGGTCATCTATCCCCACAAACTTTAGCCACTCATGGGCTTCATCACGGATACGGCGCTCTTCTTTCATAGCCCAGGGGGCCTTGAATGAACAGGCAAACAGGCCGCTTTTACTCCGGCTATGCAGACCAACCATCACGTTTTCCAGAACCGTCATCTGATTAAACAGTTCTATGTTCTGGAAGGTACGCACCATTCCCCGTGAAGCAAGGCGCTCAACCGGGATACCGCTGATATCCTGTCCCTCAAAAAACACCTGGCCGCTGGTCTGTTGATAAATACCGGTCACAATATTGAAGAGCGTCGTCTTACCGGCGCCGTTGGGTCCGATCACACCGGTAATCTGGTCTGCATGCACTGTAAAAGAAACATCTTTCAGCGCTGTAACTCCTCCAAAGATCTGGGTGATCCCTTTCAGCTCAAGCATGGGCACCCCTCTTTTTCTTCATCCCGGTCAGTTTGCGGAACAGGTCAGGGATTCCCCGTACCAGACCTCCCGGCATAAAGATGGTCATCACCATCAGCAGACCGCCATAAAAGACGATGTCGTAATCATGCATGAAACGGAGAAATTCAGGTAACAGTGTTAACAGTAATGCACCCAGGAATGAGCCGTAGATGCTGCCCAGGCCACCGATGACCACCATGGTCAGCAGCTCAACCGAGATATTGAAACCAAAGGAAGGCGGCGCAATAAAGGTCATTACATGGGCATACAGTGAACCGGCAATGGCGCAGATCATGGCAGACAGGGCAAAAACCTGCACCTTCAGCAGACGGGCATTCACTCCTGCCACTCGTGCCGCTATCTCGGCATCATGGATTGCCCGGAAGGCACGTCCGATCCGGGAGTTGGCAAGATTGACCGACAACAGCACACAGCCTAATACAAAGGTCCAGACCAGGTAATAGTTATTGATGTCTTCGTCAAAAACAATCGGGCCAAGTTCCAGGTTGGGTATACCGGAAAAACCTGAAGGCCCGCCGGTCAGATCAACCCATTCGTTAAAAACGATAAAAACGATGATCCCCATACCCAGGGTTGCCATGGCCAGATAATGACCTTTCAGCTTCAGGATCGGAAATCCGATCGCAAAGGCCAGAATTCCCACTGCCAATGAAACGATCACCATGGCAAGCCAGGGGTTCCAGGAATATGTGGCGGTCAGAATGCCTGATGAATACGCACCAAGACCAAAAAATGCGGCATGGCCCAAGGATATCTGTCCGGCATAGCCCAACAGCAGGTTCAGCGCCACAGCCAGCAGGGTGTGGATACCAACAAACACCAGCACATTCATCAGATAACTGTCTTTGAAAAACAGCGGTGCAAGTAACACGCAGACAGCAAACAGGGCATATTTGATCAGTTCGCGCTTCATACCGCTACACCCGCTCACTTTCAGGCTTGCCAAACAGCCCCTGTGGCCGGATAAACAGAATCAGCAGCAGGATGATAAAGGCGATAGCGTCTTTATAACCGGATGAAATCAAACCGGCTCCCATGGACTCCAGCACCCCAAGAATCAGCCCGCCTATCACGGTGGGCAGGCCGCTTGACATACCACCGATAATGGCAGCACAGAACCCTTTCAGACCCAACATGACACCCACGTCGTAGGCGGTCATAGTAAGCGGCGCAACGATGATACCGGCCAGTGACCCCATGGCGGCACTGATAATAAACGAGAGCAGTATCATCCTGCGCACATCAATGCCCACCAGTCCGGCAGCACGAGGATTGTAGGAGCAGGCCCGCATCGCCTTGCCGCTGATGGTATGGTTAAAAAACCACTTGTTCAGCGATATCAGGACTACCGTAATGCCAAGGATCCAGAGATGCTGCGGCAAAATGGTCGCTCCGGCAAGCGTGATCGGCTCATCTCCTGAAAACGGCGGCAGCGCATGGGTATCCTTGTCCCAGATCAGCATGGCCAGTCCACGAATCAGAATCGATCCACCAATGGTGATGATCACCAGACTGATCGGTGACGCCTTGCGCAAGGGACGGATAGCCAGACGTTCGAAAGCCAATCCTACAACTGTTGCTAAAAGCACTGCCAACGGAATGGCTGCCCAGAGCGGCAGTTTCAACGCATCAAGCAGAAAGAGCGTCAGCATGCCTCCCAGCATGACAAATTCACCCTGGGCAAAATTGATGATACCGGTGGCGTTGTAGATGATGGAAAAACCTATGCCGATCAGCGCATAAATTGCACCGGTTGAAAGTCCTGACAGCAGGTATTGTAACAACTGATTACCAAGTTCCATATGGTTATAAGTACCTACCCTTTACAGACGCAAAGACAGGCGGATGCCTGCCTTTGCGAAAAATAGACTGCCCGTCAGGGGCATACATGCATCAAGATTTCTATTTTGCCAGAACCCAGTCCTTGTTCCTGATTTCAACCATGACAAAGGCGTCTTTGGTCAGGCCGGCATGGTCGGTGGCTGAAAAGGTAAAGGTACCACCGATACCATGGAAATCCTTGATCCCCTCCAGGGCGTTACGGATACCTTCAGAGGTTGCACCACCTTTTTCAATCGCAGCCTTGACCAGCATCACGCCGTCCCAGGCATGGCCTCCAAAGTGATCCCCCTCAACTTTGTAGTGGTTCTGGTAGTCCTTTACATATGCAAGCAGCGCCCCCTTCTGAGGATCGCTCTTGGGCAGCACGTCAGAGACAATCACCTTGCCGGAAGGCAGCTTGACCCCTTCTGCAGCGTCGCCGGCCAGTGCTATGAACTTCTTGGAAGAGACACCGTGGCTCATGAAAAGCGGCAGCTTCAGACCAAGTTGCTTAGCATTCTTGGCAATCACCGCCGGTCCGGGGTTAGTGCCCCAGACGATCAGCACCTGGGCCTGTGAGGCACGGATCTTGGTCAGTTGCGACGTCATATCAGTATCTTTAGGACCATAGGTATCATCCACCACAATCTGCATGCCGTACTTGCCGGCCAGTGCCTTCAACTGCTCACGGCCGGAAGCACCAAAACCGTCAGACACGGTCAGGATCGCAACCCTGTTCTGCTTGTGCTTCTGCAGATATTCATAGATTTTTGCTACTGCCAAGCCGTCATTCTGGGCGGTCTTGAAGACATAGCGCTTGACCGGGTCGGTAATCTTGCTGCCGGCCGCGCAGGAGATCAGCGGCACCTTTTCTTTTTCAGCAACCGGAATCACCGCCATGGATTCACCGGTGGTGCTGGGTCCGATGATCGCAACCACCTTGTCATCCTTGATCAGCTTGGTAGCCATCTGTACCGCCTTGGTGGCATCACCGGCAGTGTCATAGTACACCAGCTCCAGCTTCTGTCCCTTTATACCGCCTGCTTTATTGATGTTATCCACCACCATTTTAGCGGTATTGCGCTCAGGCTCTCCCAAAAAGGCAGGCGGGCCGGTTACTGAAAAAAGACCGCCGATCTTGATGGTACCGGCAGCAAAAGAAAGAGACGTAGTAAGAAGCAGCAGTGCTGCAGCTGTCAGAACTGTAAATTGAAAACGCATGCTGATATCTCCTTTATTTCAGTATGGACCAATCACCCTTGTGAATCTTCACCATCTCAAAGGCTGACAGATCCAGGCCATTGTGATCCGTAGCAGACATGTTGAAGACACCGGAAACACTAACCAGCTTTTTGGTCTGTTCCAGGCCGTCACGAATCTGGGCTGGTGACGCACCTTTAGTCTTAATGGCGTTGGTCACCAGCAGGAAACCATCATAGGCATAACCGCCAAAGGTAGACGCCTCAACGCCGTGGGCCTTCTTGTAGGCAGCATCATACTCTTTCAACAGCTTCTGTTGCGGATCGCTTTTAGGTAGCACGTCATAGATGGCAAGTT
>CAZOTC010000128.1:0-7881 GCA_964582605.1 uncultured Geobacter sp.
GATCCAGCGTCGTCAGGCGGTCTCGCAGAAAGGGGAGGCCACACCGGGAACGACCCTGAACGTGGGCGATCTGATCCTTGATCCGGGCCGGAGAATGGTTTTGCAGGGTGAGCGGATAGTGGAACTTACCTCCCTTGAATTCTCGGTTCTGGAAATCCTGCTGGCACAGGCCGGGCGGGTGATCAGCCGGGAAGAGCTGTGCAACCAGGCTCTGGGCAGGCAGCTCAACTCCTTTGATCGCTGTATTGATGTGCATATCAGCAGCCTGCGCCGCAAGCTGGGGCCAATCAGCGATGGCAGTGACCGGATCAAGAGTGTGCGCGGGGTCGGCTATATCTACCTCCGCCCGACAGGCACGGTATGAAATCACTGTTTGTAAAACTGTTCATCGCCTTTCTGCTGGCCATGGTCATCTCCGGGGCGGTTTTTTTCTCATTGGCCTTCCGGGTCAAGGGTTGGTTGCTGGAACAGCGTCATCCCGAGATAGCCGGCCAGGCGCAGCGCGGCAGGATGCCGCCCCCGCCCGGATTCCGTCATACAGGGCCGCCGTCGGAGTTTGCCGGGACGGAACCGCCACCCCGGCCTCACGGGCTGCTGCCGCCTCCTCCACTGCTGTTTGATCTTGGTGTCCAAGCGGTCATCTTTCTGGTGGTGGGCGGGGGAATCTGCTATCTGCTGGCCTGGCGGATGACAGCGCCGGTGCGCAGGCTGCGCCGGGCGGTACAGCAGCTGGCCAACGGCGACCTGACAGCCAGAACCGGCATTGCCGGTAATCGTCAGAGCGATGAGATCAGCGAGCTGGGAGCAGATTTTGACCGGATGGCCGAACGGATTGAAACCCTGGTGTCATCACAAAAACAGCTGGTACGTGATATCTCCCATGAACTGCGCTCCCCTCTGGCCCGCCTGCAGGTTGCCCTGGGGCTGGCGCGGAAGAAGGCTTCAGCAGAGGCGGAACCGGCCCTGGACCGGATTGAACAGGAAGCCGGACGTTTAAACGGCATGATCGGTGAACTGCTGACCCTGAGCCTGCTGGAAAACGGTGCTGCCTCGACTCAAGCCGAACCGGTTGATCTGGGTGAACTGCTTGCAGAGGTGGTGCAGGATGCCGACTTTGAGGCGGCTGAAAGCAATCGGCAGGTTGTGCTGAGCGCCCAGGCCGGACTGTTGGTAACCGGCAACTGTGAACTGCTGCGCAGGGCGGTTGAAAATGTGGTCCGCAACAGCCTGCGCTATACCGGCGAGGGGAGTGCTGTTGAGGTGCTGCTTGAACAGGGGCAGCAGAACCAAGCCGTAATCCGGGTGAGGGACTGCGGTCCTGGCGTGCCTGAGGCGATGCTGGAGGCGATTTTTCAACCGTTCTGCCGGGTGGCGGAGGCCCGTGACCGTCAGAGCGGCGGCACCGGCATCGGGCTGGCCATCACCGCCCGTACCGTAGCGCTGCACGGCGGCTCGGTAACGGCTTGTAACCGGCCTGAAGGAGGACTGGAGGTGGAGATCAGGCTGCCGACAGCTGATACTCAGCTGTGACCGTGTGCCTGACACCAGATATCTTCACGGTATTTTCAGCCCCTGTTACTGCGTGGTGGCGCCTATGCTGTTTTTAACCAGAACCTGAATCTGATTGCGGGGCTGTTTTTCAAGATAGTTATAAAGATAAACGGTCAGCGGAAGTGCTGCCAGGACGAAAAGCAGGTACAAGGCGACCTGCTTCCACGGGGTTGACTGTAGGGACAGGGCGTGAAGGTTTGCCGGGACAGCAGCGTTCTTTGATGAATCCTCCTGTGGTGCAGGCAAGGAATGTCTGATGTCGGTAAAGCCTTTGCCGACACGGATTCTACGGAGCTGTATCCTGCTGATGTAGGTAGTGATCGCTGATCGGGCAGACTCTGAAATGAGCGAAAACTCTATCCCGGTGTGAAACAGTCGCCCGGTTGCAAGCATGTCCCGGCTGCAGAATACAACTCTGCCGACAACGTCAACAATCCGGTCTGCTGTCGGTATATACAGTTGCATGCCGACCCGTTCTCCCGGCAGGAACTCCTGCCCGGTCAGCATCTTTATACCGCCTCCACTGATGTTTACCAGTGATGCGGTGACCTCCCCCCAGGCTTCCTGGTACTCGCCCGGATACGTTTCATCAGGAGGAGGTGCCAGATAAGGAGCGCCGTCACGTAACGCCTGGAGCCGTTCCTCTTCATAGCGCTGCTGTTTTTCCTGGCGTATCTGTTCGTGTCGCAGCACTCTGATTCGATCCGCTGCCAGCCGCTGCATCTGTCTTTTTTCCCATTGAATTGCCACTGCAAGGGGGTTCTGGTCTGCCAGGACATGCAGCCGTACCGGCAGAAACGAAGCTATCCGGTGGAATTTCCGGGCTTCGGAACTCCGGATCTCTTCCGACAGCTGCAGCAAAATATTCTGATCCTGATCCTTGCTGAGCACAAAGGCGCGGCAGGTGTAGATCTCAAAGTCTATCTCGCAACGCAACGACAGCACCTGGCCGGCATGCATCGTGATACCCAGCGGGAGGACGTCACGGGAAAGCTGCAGTTCCAGAAGGTCTCCGTCCAGGTCGTTGATGATGGCCCAGTCCCGAAACGTACCGGTGTCTGAAAGCGGAATGTACACCTCTACCCGCAGACCAATGTATAAACAAGATGCGAACGGTTCGGTAGTGTTCATCGGCTGTATCGTCCCCGCCATAAGGTCGTTAAGGATTCTGTCCTTATCTGGATGATTCGGCAGAATGGCAGGTTTCATTGACGAAATTTTTACAAGAAGGCGGTAGAGCAGGGCATCGTCAGTCTGCTGCCTGCCCGGATTGTTGGCGTTGCCGCTGCCGGATGGGGGCCGGCAGCTTACACCAGCCCGTGTTTCTGCAGCAGTTCCATCAGTGTCCGGTTCATGACCGGTTTGGTAAGGAAGTCATCACAGGAGCCTGACAACAGCGCCTCCATCATGTCATCGGGGGAGCTGCTGGCCGTGATCATGAATACCGTTGCACGGCTGCCGGGTGTCAACTGATCTTCCCGTGCACGGATCTCACGCAAGGTCTCATGGCCGTTGATGCCGGGCATGGTCAGATCCAGGCAGATCAGATCGTAGGGTGTGTCCTGCTGTAAGGCCTGTTCAACCATCCGGATCGCCTGATAACCGTCTTCAGCCTGATCAGCGCGGGCATAGCGCTCCAGTGCAACCATCAGCAGTTCGCGTGCTATCATGCAGTCATCAACGATTAATGCTTTCATATGGTGTCTTTCGTCCCTGTTTTTTGGAGCAGCTGTTGTTGCTGCCGGAATGTCTCTTCAATATCGTCTGCCTTGACCGACAGATCAGTCAGGCCAAGGTAGCGGAATCCACCTTCAAGGCTGTTCTCGATTATGCTGCACGGGCCGTCACGCCCTTCGCGCACGTCGTCGCTGGTCTGCCCGATGGTTAAGGTGACCCCGTCATGCAAGCGCTTTCTGATGTTGACCTTGGGGTTACAGTCCGGGTACTCCCGGGAACGGACTGCCTGGATGCGGGCGGTGATGTCTGCCCTGATCCGGCCAAACTCCTTGGCATCCATAGTTTTGGCAGGGGCGTTGAAGCGGGCCACCAGCTCCTTTAACTCGTTGAACAGCTGGTTCAGCTCCATAAGGTCCTTATGGCAGATACCGGCAATCAGCCTGGTACGTTGTGAGGTTATGGTGCCGATGATGTTTGACTCAATCCCTCCCAGGGCAACATATTCACCTCCGGCCAGCATCCCTTTGTTGACCTTTATGCAGCCGTTTGAACGGATAAAGCTGTTGCGAATCTCGGTCTCCACCAGAACGTCCCCCTCGGCATCTACCTGGGCATCATGGATAAAGTTTGCCTTCAGCTGCCCTCCGCAGGTAATCCGCCCCTTGCCCTGTCCGTCCATGCCGCAGAAGGAGATATCACCATCGGACAGGACATCACTCACGCCGATGTTGCCCTGAATCTTGATCCCCTTGGTTGCCTGTACCGTAAAGCCGTCCAGTACATCCCCCTTGATGTCAAGGTAGCCGTTATAGACAATGTTGCCAACCTTGAAGTCCACATTGCCCTTGATGACATAGATGTCCTCAACGGAAAGTTCTTTGCCGTGCCGGTAAAGACGACCGTCGGCTTCGGCATAGAGCGAGATGCCGTCCTCCCCCAGCCTGACATGCTTGACCAGTTCAAGCTCAAGCGGCAGCCCCGGCTGTGCGGCAATGATGCGACCCTGCACTGTTTTTCCGGGTTGGCCTTCACCGGGGGCAAGGATGGTGCCGATCAACTGTCCGCTGGATACGTTCAGGAAGCTCTGCACACGCCGCAGGTCGATCCGGTCACTGCCGGCATGTTCGCCCTCTTCCTGCTCGGCAGCCTCAGCTCCCAGTGCATCGCTGACAGCCAGCTGAATGGTCCCGTCAGCGCCCGGTACCATCGGAACACCCTGTGCGATAATGCAGCCGGAAAGCGGCTTGCTCTGGGCGGCAGCCTCGATCAACGCCGCTATTGCATGCTCAAGCAGCCCTTCACAGATTTTTGCCTGGGTCAGAAAGGTCTGCAGTTCGGCATGGGTCATGGGGGCGCCGTTGCCGGACG
Source organism: uncultured Geobacter sp. (assembly GCA_964582605.1). GTDB lineage: Bacteria > Desulfobacterota > Desulfuromonadia > Geobacterales > Pseudopelobacteraceae > Trichlorobacter. The sequence goes on from CAZOTC010000128.1 coordinate 4,597, forward strand.
GTGTATAGCCGGCGGCACAGGTAAGTCTGTCAGCCGAGATGATCAGCTCAAGGCGAAAACCAAGACGCTTGAACTCAATCCGCTCTTCTTTTAGTTCTGCCGGAACTGTTTGTGCTGTTGCCATACCATCCCCCGTGACACGACATCAATGCTGCTTTTCCGCCTGGAATTCGAGAAAAATCATGATTCTCCCCGCTTCCGGGGCACTCCGGTTATGGCGCTACGCCAGTTAAATGCCTCCAGCTGGGCTTGGAGCAGCTGTGCAAGGTCGATTGAGAGGGAATCCAGCAATGTCTGGACAGCTGGAAAATCTGATCGTTCAAGCTTCTTGGCCAGCAGCAGCAACTGGCCGAGCGTTCCCTCATGTCGTAACAGCGCCGCTCCCAGTTCCTCAGACAGATTGAGGCCATCAACAATATGGTCCATGGAGGTTTCATACAGAGCATCAAGCAGGGAAAGGATGCCGGTAAAAAATGCCGCCTCAACAGCCTCATGGTCTCGTTGTTCAACAGGCCGCTGCAGCATCAGCTGTTCCATAAGGCGTCCCCGTACCGCAGCCATCTCCAGAAGGGGGGAACTGAGTTCGTTGTCTTCCTTGCCGGCATACAGGGACAATTGAACCCAGCGCCGCAACTGAATGATACCCAGAATCATGATGGCGTGGCGGAGACTCTTGATTTTGTCCCGTGTTCCGATCATGACGGAGTTGACCAGCTTCAGCAGCTGGAAGGTCAGTTCAGGGTTCTCGCGGAAAATATCTTCAATGGCATCAATATCGGCATCTTTGTTGAGCTGCTGCAGCAGTTTCATCATGGCCATGCCGGAGGGGTCAATCCTCTTATGGCTGATGATGGCCGGACGCTCAAAGAAGTAGCCCTGGAAGAGTTCAAAACCGCAGCTGCGGCAAAGCTCGAATATTTCGACGGTTTCAACCCGCTCAGCCAGCAACTGTACCGGGTACTGCTTCAGCTCGGCTGCTATTTCAGGCAGTTTTGTCAGATCAGTGCTGAGGATGTCCACCTTGATAATGTCAACCATAGAATAGAAATCAGCATAATCAGGATTATACACATGATCATCAAGGGCTATCTTGAAACCGAGTGCCTTCAACGCACAACAGCGGATCAGGGCCGCATCGTCAAGGGTGACGGTTTCAAGAAGCTCAAGAATTGACTGCCCGGCAGGCAGCAGCTCAATGACTTCAGAATCCAGCATGGCGGCTGTGATGTTGATAAAGCCGTATTTGTCACCCAGAACATCCTGCATCCCGAAGTCTGAAAGCATCGTGCTGATGACTGATGCAGAGGCCTGGGCCTGATCTGTATACAGAGCCGTCTGGTGCTCACCGGCAGCCCTGAAAAGCAGCTCAAAGCCGATGATCTGTTTCTGGTCGTTCAGGATCGGCTGGCGACCGATGAAGTAGCTGGGACCTTGCTGCATCTGGTTCTCCGATCAGCAGGCTCTATACCTGCTTCATGCAGTGGCGCGGGTTTTGTCTTCAGCTGCGTCTGCATGCTGCCCCAAACGACAAAACCTGCCCTTTTCATCAAAAAGGCAGGTCACCCGGATGTGTTTTCAACATCCCTGCTCACCGCTTCGACAACCCCTCTTCCCGTTCTGGGCAGGTGGCTTTGCGTCATCCGGTTCCCCGGATTTTGCCTTTTCGGTTGAAAGCTTTACTCCTGTGTATATGTACTTTAACTATGCTGCTCCGAAGATATTCTGTCAAGAAAAAACAAACATTGTTTTTGTCGTATCATTAAGGCGTATAGTCGGGCTCATGCAGTACCTGTCTGCTTCGCCAGGCGCCGGATTGAAAGCGGAATGACCAGACCAGTGCGGTGACGAACACAAAGACCGTCGCCAGCGTCCATTCCGCCACCAGGCCCGGCATGACGCGATCAATCAGCCAGAGCAGGCCCAGGAAGAGACAGGAGTAAAGAATAAAGTTGCGGGCGATCCAGCGGGTCTCACCGGCCGAGGCCAGTACGCAGCCGATCACCACATTTGCCGCATCAAAAAGGCAATAGATGGCCACAAACTTCATCAGCAGCGCACCGGTTGCAATAATCTCACCCGCAGCGGGACCTGTGCCGGCAAAGACCGCTACCAGAGGAGCCGATGCAGTGGCAAACAACAACGCCATGACCAGCATCCAGATCTCACAGACCGCAAGGGATTGCCAGGCAATGGCCGGGACATCGCCGTCTCTTCCAGCCCCCCGGGCATGTCCCACCAGCACACCGGCAGCCTGTCCCAGGCCAAGCGCCGGAAAGAACGCAATACCGTTGATCCGGAAGGCGATGCTGGATGCGGCCAGTTCGACGGTGCCCAGCCTCCCTACGATAACCAGAAAAAATGTCCAGGCTGCCAGCTCACCGCTGATCCGCAGCCCCATCGGCGCGGCCAGTGACAGGAAGCGGCGGAACTCCTGCCGGTCAAGAGAACGAGCCGGTGCGTTGCGGAATCCTCCTGAGCGAACAAACAGCATGGCATAGAGCACTGAAGCGGTCAGCTGGGCAGCGACCGTTGCCAGCGCTGCTCCGGCAATCCCCATGCGGGGCAGGCCCCACTCCCCCAGCACCAGACACCAGGCCAGCAGGGCGTTTACAGCAAACGAGCCGAACGTAACGGCAGTAACAACGGCAGGGCGGCCGATGCCGGAAAGCCACCCGGCCATGGCGTGACTGAACACCGGAAAGAAGGAGCCGGCCATGCAGATCCAGAAATAGGTTTTTTCATCCTGGGCCACCAGCGGCGCATGACCGGCCAGCAGAAACAGCTGGGCCAACGGCCAGGCAACCAGCAGCGCAATTATGCCGGAAAACAGTGCGGTGTAGATGCCGAGCCAGGTAGAGGCAAAGACACCGTCTGCATTACCACGGCCATGATTGTGGGCCACAAAGGTGCCGGCATACCCGGCAGTGCCGAACAGGAAACCCTGAAACAGGATCACCGCCATACTTGACGGGCCCATGGCTGCCACTGCTTCGCTGGAGTAGCGTGACAGCACAATGGCGTCGATCAGCTGCATCAGCGTAATGGCTGAGGTGGAGAGGATCATCGGGCCTGCCAGCTTCAGCAGGCGGGGGATGTGGTTTATGTGGGAGCTTTGAGCCATGGTTTTTTCTAGCATGGTCCCAGGCCTGATGTCGAAGGCTTTTGAGCCGGAAGCGTGCGAGCCCTGAAAAGGCAGTTACTCACGCGGAGCCGCAGAGTTCGTGGAGAAAGTCAACATGGTACGGAAATGTAAGGAGTAAACCTGAAAATATAGCCATAAAATTT
>CAZOTC010000129.1:0-7863 GCA_964582605.1 uncultured Geobacter sp.
GTGTGGCCATCGGCAGCAGCACCTTGGTCAGGGTCTGAAACTTGGTGGCCCCCAGGGCCAGTGAACCTTCGCGAATCCCCTTCGGGATCGAGGCCAGCGACTCTTCCGTGGCGACGATCACCACCGGCACGGTCAGCAGCGCCAAGGTCAGGGAGGCCCAGAGGATGCCGCCGGTGCCGAAGACCGGGGTGGGCAGGCGCTCCGGGAAGAACAGCTGGTCAAGGGAACCGCCAATGCCGTAAACAAAGAAGCCCAGACCGAACACACCGTAGACGATGGAGGGAACCCCGGCCAGGTTGTTGACCGCGATCCTTACCAGCTGTACCAGCCTGCCCTCTTTGGCATATTCACGCAGGTAAACGGCAGCAATCACCCCGAACGGCAGGGAGAAGACCGACATCAGCAGCACCATCATGATCGTGCCGAAGATGGCCGGGAACAGGCCGCCTTCCGTGTTGGACTCGCGGGGATCATCAAACAGCAGCTCGCGAATCTTGCCCAGATAGGCACCGGCCTTGGCAAAGGCCGACATGCTGTTCGGTTGATAGATCTGCACAATCTCCAGCAGGGGAATTTCTTTTACCGTACCGGCTACATCGGCAAAAATAGCGACTGCCTTGTTCAGTTCCGCCTGTTTCAGGTTCAACTGGTCATTCAGTCCGTCAAACTCCTCCGTCAGCTTTGCTTTCTTGTCGTTCAGTGAGCTGATCAGCGCGCTGTTTGCCTCGACCCCTTTATACTCAAGTTTCAGAATCTTGAGCCGCAGCCTTTCAGATGCCTGGTTCAGGTCCGACATCCGGTCCCTGATCTCTTTCAGCCCTTTGTTGTGCAGGCCCAGCTGCTGATGCAGACGGCGCAGTGTGGCGGTATCGGCAGTAACCGCATCCCCATCAGTACCCCGCAGTTCCTTCAGGAATCCGAAGAAATTGCCGTGTTCACGGCGCTCCAGCAGAAAGGCATCTGCAGGCAGATCCTTTTCGGCAATCTCGGACTGATCAACCCAGCGAAAATCCTGGGAGTAGAGGTCCCGGTTACCCACTTTCAGCTGCACCCGCTTGACACCGGTCAAGGCATGCTCTCCGGTAGCGGTCTGCTGTCCCATGATGAAGCTGCCGTCTCTCAGTTGAAAGCGCACCAGATCCTTGACCCAGAAGTAACCCAGACTGTTACCCAGAATCACCGCCAACAGGGTCAGGGTCATGAACAGGATCAGGGCCAGGGTTGCCCCGGCCGCCAGCACCATCGGTTCGCCACGTTTCCAGTAGTTTTTCACGTTACACCTTTTGTATAAAAGCCATCATAATAGGCCGCGGATGAAGCTGATTGAGCTGATTTGCGCGGATTAAACCGTTTAAACGAGTTTTAACCCTTACGGTTTTTGTTCTGCCTTTCAAATCCGCGATGATCCGCCAGATCCGTGTCATCCGCGTTCCATTGTCTTCATGTCAATACCGTCCGTACTTCTTACGGAAACGTTGCCGCAGCAGTTCTGCTGCCGTGTTGATGATAAAGGTCAGCATAAACAGCAGTACTGCCGAGAGAAACAGGGTCCGGTAGAGGGTGCCGAACAGCGGCGCCTCGGGGATCTCCACCGCGATATTGGCCGAGAGCGAGCGCAGTCCGTTAAACAGGGACCAGCTCATGATCGGAGTGTTGCCGGTGGCCATCAGCACGATCATGGTCTCGCCGACGGCGCGGCCAAAACCGATCATAATGGCGGAAAAGACACCGGGCAGGGCCGAGGGGAGCACCACCCGCCAGGCGGTCTGCCAGCGGCTGGCCCCCAGGGCCAGGGAGGCGGCGGACAGGTTGCGGGGCACGTTGGAGAGGGCATCCTCGGCAATGGTAAAGATGATCGGAATCACGGCAAAGCCCAGAGCTACGGCAATGACGATGCTGTTGCGCTGGTCGTACTTTACGCCAAGCACGGCATAGAGCCACTGCTTCAGGTCGCCGCCAAACAGGGCCGCCTCAAGCGGAACGGCCAGTTTCCAGGAGAGCCAGAGCGTCAGCATGACTACCGGCAGCATTCCCAGAAACTCGTACCCCTTCAGCCTGCGGCCAAAATCGGTATTCTCCGCCAAGGGTCGCCAGGCGAAGATGGCAACCAGCAGCATCAGCGGCACCATGACCATTGAAAGAAACATGGCCAGGATATGTTCATCCATCAGCGGCGCCAGCCAGAGCCCGGCCAGGAAGCCGACCACCACCGACGGCACTGCCGCCATGATCTCAACCGCCGGCTTGATCCGTCCTTTCAGGGCAGGCGACATGAACTGGCTGGTGTACAACGCACCCAGCAGTGCCAGCGGCACGGCAAACAGCATGGCAAACAGGGTGGCTTTGAAGGTGCCGAAGATCAGCGGCATCAACGAGATCTTCGGTTCAAAATCGTCGGTGGCCGCCGAAGACTGCCAGACATACTCCGGCTTGTCGTAGCCTTCGTACCAGACCTTGCCGAACAGGGTTGAAAATGAGGTCTCGGGGTGGGGAATCGAGAGCTTCCAGGCAACGCTCTTGCCGTCCGGCCCACTCACCACCAGCTCGCGTCCCCGGTTGGCAAAGGCGGCCGCAGCAACCGGCATCCCGGCCTTCAGCTCAAGCAGCAACCGTTCACTGGTCATATGTACCAGACGGATGTTCCCCTGGGCATCAAAGGCAGCGACGGATTTGTCCCGTGGTGAGGCCAGCAGGCGGCTGACCGGCTGTGACAGGCCCGGCAGGTGATGGATCAGGGCCAGCTGTTTGTTTTCTCCACTGCCCGGCTTGGAAACCGGCATCCAGGTGGTTATCTGCCCTTTATCGTCGCCAACCGCCAGGGAGTAGTCTCCCAGAATCGTGGTCAGCGCGGTGATTTTACGATGGTCCTTGAACGCCTCGACGGTTTCCACCAGGCGCCCCTGACCTTCGCCAGAGAGGTCCCAGCGTACCAGCCAGCCATTGTCGGTTCCGGCATACAGGCTCTGACCCTTGCGGCCCAGCCAGAAGCTGGAGACAGCACCAGGCAACTGATCAGCCAGACGGTACTCCTGGCTGGTTGTCTTCTCGTTCCCCAGTACATCCTTTTCGATCAGCTGCCGTTGTACCTCAAGCTGGTTGCCGGGCAACAGCTGCACCCGGATGGAGCCTGTTTCTCCCAGATCCCTGCTCTGGAGCGTGCCGGTTGTATTCTCGGCAACCAGGGCCTGCAGATCAGGAGATACTTCGGTGACCCGCTCCGCAGTGGGTGAATAAAACAGCGGCAGCGAAACCTTGGCGATCAGGAACAGGATGCCGATAACCGCAACAATAACGAACAGGCCGCCTGCCTTGATGATCCAGGCAGCCAGCCGGTCATTACGTCGGGATTTGTCTACTATAGTGGAGGCCATAAAAATCCTGAGAAACAGAAGTGAAAACAGATATGAGCAATAGAACGCTGATGACGCAGAGTGGGCTAATTTACGCGGATAAAGACTTTATCAATTACTAAACAGAACACTGAAATCTTTATCTGTATCTGCGCTTATCCGTTTTATCCGCGTCATCCGCGTTCCATTAAAGAATCTACTTCAGCGCCTTCAGCTGCTCAGCAGCGGCAGAAGCAGGCAGCGGGTCATAGCCGTCCTTGACCACAATCTGCTGGCCTTCCTTGGAAAGGGCATACTTCAGGAACTCCTCCACCACCTTGGGCAGCGGCTCACCCGGCTTCTTGGCTACGTAGACATAGAGCATACGGGCCAGGGGATACTTGCCGGACAGCACGTTGGCATAGTTGGCCTCATACACGGTGCCGCCCTTCTTGTCGGACAGCGGTACGGCTTTGACGCCGGAAGTGGCATAACCGATGCCGGAGTAGCCGATGGCTGCGATATCCTTGGCAACACCTTCAACCACCGAAGCGGAACCGGGCTGCTCTTTGACGGTATTCTTATAGTCACCGTTTTTCAGGGTGTGCTCCTTGAAGTAACCATAGGTGCCGGAGGCGGAGTTACGGCCGAACAGCGAGATCGGCTTGGCAGCCAGGGGGCCGCTTACACCGGCCTGTTGCCAGGTAGTGATTTCAGGCAGACCGCGCTTGCGGGTCTTGGAGAAGATGGCGTCAACCTCATCCAGCGACAGGGCCTTGATCGGGTTGTCCTTGTTGACAAACACCGCCAGCGAGTCAAGCGCAACGCCAACCTTGGTCGGCTTGTAGCCGTACTTCTTCTCAAAGTCCTCGATCTCCTTACCCTTCATCGGGCGGGACATGGGGCCCAGCTGGGCCGTACCGGCGATCAGGGCCGGCGGTGCGGTTGAAGAGCCTTTGCCTTCGATCTGGATGTTGACGTTGGGATACTTCTTCTTGAACCCTTCTGCCCAGTAGGTCATCAGGTTGTTCAGGGTGTCGGAACCGATACTGCTCAGGTTGCCGGAAACACCGGATGTGGCCTTGTAGGCCGGCAGCTTTGCATCAACGGTTACTTTCTCTGCCTGCGCTGCGGTGGCGATGCAGAGGGTGGCGAGTGTCGCCAGTACGGTCTTCTTTAACATCGGGTACATCCTCCTTGTTTTTTGTTCATCCGCTGTGGGTTGTGATCTGTTTGCCACCTTAAACCAGTTTTGTGACAACTCTGTTACGGCGAGGCAAAATGTTCGTAACTATTGCATTCGGTAAAACCGGCCAGGCTTGCCACCAGCTCGCCGGTCAGGGTCGGGTCGATATGGGGGATCTTGCTCTGGCCACCCAGCTTGCCGCGCACCTCGGCCGACCAGTCGTAAATCTGTTGTTCCGACACCAACTGTACATAGGGAGGATTGATCCTGCTCTGCTGCCGGAAGGTGTCGTAATCGGCATTGGAGCTACGCAGATGTTCATCCAGCAGGGTTGAGGCCTGCTCAGGCTGCAGCGCTCCTCCCCCCCGGCAGGCCAGTACCCAGTGATGCCGGCGTCCGGCAATGTCGGCCCCCACCATAAACTCCCGCACCTGTCCGTCATGCTGTCTGTTCAGGTCGGCAACCGCCTGCTCAACCTCACCCTGAGTCACCTTCTCTTCAAAGCGGTCCAGAAATTTATCCCGACCGGTAAATTCAAAATGGTACCGATCAGTATCCAGAAAGCGCAGGGTGTCACCGATATGATAGCGCCAGAGCCCGGCGCAGGTGGAGAGGATCACGGCATAGCGCTGTCCCGTCACTACCTCTGCCAGCGGCACCGCCTGGGCTTCCGGCAACGGCGCACCGGTCTCATCCAGCTGTTCAATCGACACAAATTCAAAGAAAGAGCCGTAAAACGGAGTCAACCGCATGGTTGCCTCCCCCTGCACCTGAAAGCCCATAAAGGCCTCTGATGAAGGCAGCAGCTCGATAAAATCAGGACCGCCTGAAGGGAGCAAACGTCGATATTCGGCAGCATAGGGGGCCATGCTGGTACCGCCGTGGATGACCAGTTCCAGATTGGGCAACACCTCACCCACCGGACGTCCGGAACGGGCCTCCACCTGTTTCAGCAGCAGCAGAATCCAGGGCGGCACCCCGGAGATGATCCTGATCTTCGGATCGCTCAACAACAGACCGGCCATCCCGTCCAGCCGCTCATCCCAGGGGGCAGAGGTCAGCGGTTCATGCGGTTCCACAAACGGGTTCAGCCAGGCCGGACGCTGCAGCAGCGTAATGGCGCTCATGTCGCCGGCCATGACACCGGCTCCCATCTGCTTAAGCTGTGTGCTGCCCGCCATGTACAGAATCTTGCCTGAGGGAATCCGGCTGCCGGGTCGGGCAGCAAGGTAGCAGCAGAGCATATCCAGGGCTGCCCGCCGGTTCATCCTGAACATCTCATGGGTAAAGGGAATGAACTTGGTCGGTGCCGTGGTGCCGGAGGTCTCACACAGCCAGGGAACCAGACCGGGCCACGTATGATCCTGCAGGCGCAACTGCTGCCCTTCAGGTGTAACAAGATGGGCAGATGAAAACCAGTCATCCCAGAATTGGCGATAGGTACGGATCGGCACGCACCCACAGTAGCCACGATAGCACGCATCAAACGGTTGTCGTGCGAGTTCATGGAAGCCGTACCGGTGTCCAAAACGGGTGCCCGCAGCCGTCTGCAGCAGACGCGGCAACAGCTCCCGCTGGGCCTCAAGCGGGTCCCTGCGCGAAAAGCGTCGGGCCCGGATATCGGCTGCGGCGCGAAGCGGCAGGGACAACAGGGAAGCAGGGAACTTCAATGGTACTCCTTTACCACCCCCACCCACGTTGTTCGTCTCCCCCTCCTGATTCAGGAGGGGGTTGGGGGGAGGTGTTTTTTTCAAACAACCGCCATCAACGGCTGGTTGTGCAGCTTCTGCAGCCACTGCAGCATACGCGGATTGTAGCAGTGCTGATGGAAGATCAGCGAGGCATGGGGAACCGGATCGGCATCATCGCTGGAGGCGATCAGACTGACCCGACCGTCGGGAAAGATCCTGCGGAAGCAGCTATGATCGGCACAGAGCTGCAGGGTGGGTGAGCCCGGCACCAGAATGCTCTGCTCGTCCTCGGCAAGCATGACCTGCACCGGTCCGGCAAAGATGGTACGGTTGCAGTCGGGCACCGCAAAGGTGCGCAGTGCCAGCACCCGCTCATATCCGCCCATGTTTGAGGTGTGTTCGATTACGTCAAAGATACGCCGACGTATACTCAGGTGGCGGGCCGTCAGGGTCCGGTTTTCTGCGCCGGCTTCAAACAGGGCGTGAAAACAGCGACGGGAACGTTCCAACTGACGGTTCAGGTCCTGTTCATCAGCCGGATCGGCCTTCAGAATCTTACGCAGATTCGATTCCAGCATTCTGACGCCGCCGGAGCGTTGGCCTTCGGAACGGATCAGGTCGGCAGTGCAAAGCACCGGGCTGACCAGCAGCAACCCCCGCAGATGCCCATGTATCGCTTCAGAGGCACGCCGTAGAAAATCAACCACCAGTCCGGCGCCGAAGCTGACCGCCATCAAGACCGGACGTTCACCCTTCATCCCAAGTTCTTCAATCAGATCGGCAAGCTGGGCTTCAAACAGCTCATGCCGGAAGCCGTTACGGGGATAGTTCAGATAATAGATACTGCCGAACCGGCGCAGCAACGGCCGTTGAAACTCCACCACCTCGGTGGCGTCCGGCACAAAACCGGCAATGACAATGGTGGGGCGGCAGCCGGCCGACTTCTCACGATAGACCTGACAGCGTACGGCGTGCAGGCTGTGATAACGATCCCGCAGGAGTCGTTCGCGAGGATTGTGCCGCTGTTGGTAAGGCTTGATCGCAATTGAACGGATAAATCCGGCAGTGGCGGTAACCATACCCAGCAGGGCCGGGTGTCGTTCAGTCAGCGGCTTCAGATGTCTGCTGATAAGCTGATTCATTGTCATTCCTCCATCAGGACTTGCGTCCGGCAAGTTTCCGCAGCTTGTCAAGCTGTTGGTCAAGCTGATCAAATTGCCGCTTCATGGTCAGGATACGTAGCAGGAACATGCTCCACTCCGTCAGCACAGACCCGACATCATCCGCTGCTGCTGTGTGCCGATCAACGCGATGCTTGAGGTGGGGAAACTGGTACGGCGATGACAGGCGCCGCAGGTTACATCACCCTGGGCCACCCGCACCCACAGGGTCCGGTTTTCGCTGTCGCACCAGTCACAGGTCCAGGCGTAGTAATCATCCATGGTCTTGAATTTCATTGGGCTGTCCTCCTTTTGTTGTGTCCCGTTGTCATCATCAGTTTTTATGTTGTGCATACCGTAACGGATAAAAATGGCGGTTCCGTGTCAGGATTCCAAAGAGTCTGCAACATCTGCAAAAGAAGAAAAACCGGGTTGTCAAGACTGCTACAGACATTTTGCCTGGCTGTCACCGCGATGTAACAGCAGGCTGCTACGGT
>CAZOTC010000130.1:0-7810 GCA_964582605.1 uncultured Geobacter sp.
ACTTAATACTAGTGTATTTACCCTACCAGTTATTCGATAAAATACAACTGATTAATCGTCTGATTTGAAATGTTTAACTTTAATGGTATCAACCTGTTAAGTTTAACAATACCCGGTATCGGGGCAACAAAATCATAGCACTATGCTTATCAATATGAGAATTCGGGCATGGCTTTCAAAGAAGACCAAAGACGGAGCAAAGCAGAGTGTGTTTGCAAGAGGAAATAGACTGGTGTTTGAAAGCAGGATAAACGGGGCAGGCACGTATATGCGCTTAGGTGACAATTTTAAAACCAACGTTATTTTCAAAAACAGCAACCATGTGACGGACTAAAAAACCCCCCGGCTGTTCAGAAATGGTCCGTATTTTTTGTCAACGTCTTTGGTATGGATCACCAGCCAGTCCAGCAGAAACTGCATGATGGCGCTTCCCTGCACGTGATCAGAGCTGCTCTGCAGCTGTCCGAGTCTGTCCAGGATGGCCTGATGAGCCTGACGGTGCTGTTCAAGTTCAGGATAGGCATGTCGCTCCAGCAGCTCCTCTTCAGACCTGAAATGGGCCGCAGCAAATCCGGCAAGCTGCTGTAAGGTTAGCTGCACAGCCTGTACGCCGGTACCGGACTTGATGGCGTCATGCAGCTGATTGGTGATTGTCACCAGTTGACAATGTTCATCGTCAAACTGTTGCACCCCCACGCTCAATAACTTGTTACAGGTAATCAGTCCCATAGCTGTTTCAGCCTCGTTTCAGCCGAGCCGTAATCTCTGCGGCGTCGGCAGGCTTGCCCATCAGGTAGCCTTGGATTGTTTCACAACCGCAAATTTTCAGCGCTGCAAGCTGTTCTTCGGTCTCTACACCTTCGGCTATAACCTGCAGCTTCAGGCTGTGTCCCATTGCAACAATTGCAACCACAATGGCCATATCATTGTCGCTACGATGCATGTTCCAGACAAAGGAACGGTCGATCTTCAGTGCGTCGATCGGGAACCGGTGCAGGTAGGAAAGCGACGAATAGCCGGTGCCGAAGTCATCAATCGATATCTTGACGCCAAGTTGCTTTAATCCGTGCAGGGTCTCTTCTGCCTGTTGATCGTTTTCAATCAGCATTGATTCGGTCAGTTCAAGCTCCAGCAGTTCCGGCAGCAACCCGGTCACCTCAAGGGTCTCCCTGATCATGGCCGGTGCATGGTTCCGTTTCAGACTGTAGGCCGAGAGGTTGACTGCAACACTGATCATGCCGTACCCGGCATCGTACCAGAGTTTTGCCTGACGGCACGCGGTTTTCAAGACCCACTCGGTAAGGGCCACAATGCTGCCGGACTCTTCAGCCAGCGGAATGAACCGGGCGGGGGGGATCGGGCCCCGTTCCGGATGCTGCCAGCGCAGCAGCGCTTCCACCCCGATAATACGAGCGGAGCGGGCATCAAACTTCGGCTGGTACTGCAGGTACAGCTGACGCAGTTCAAGGGCCTTGCGCAGGTCGGTCTGCAGCACCACCCGTTCGCTGGACTGCTGGTTCATCTCGCGGCTGTAGAGGCGGTAGGTGTTCTTGCCGTCAGCCTTGGCATGGTACATGGCGATATCGGCATGCATCAGCAGATCGTCCATGGTTTCAGCATCAGACGGAAAGAGGGTAATCCCGATACTGCAGGTGACGTAGAGCTGCTGTCCCTCCAGGTTGTAAGGGATCTCGAACAGATCCAGCAGTTTCTGCCCGATCCTGCAGGCGTTGTTGACGGTCTTGATATCCTGGGCAAAGATCGTGAATTCGTCACCGCCCAGACGGGCAACCGTGTCGCAGTCACGCAGCACCAGACTCATTCGGTCAGCCACCTGCTGCAGCAGCAGGTCACCGATTCGGTGTCCCAGGGTGTCGTTGATATCCTTGAACCGGTCCAGATCAAGGAACATGACGGCGATGACCTGATTGGTCCTTAGCGCCAGATTCATGGCCTGTTGCAGACGGTCATGGAACAGGACCCGGTTGGGTAGCCGGGTCAGGGTATCGAAATGGGCCAGCTGCTGCAGATGCTCCTGACGTTGGCGCAGCACCAGATTCCGTTCTTCAATCTCCTGCAGCATCTCGTTGAAACCGTCATACAGGCGCCCGATCTCGTCGTTGCCGGTTTTGGCTACCCGCAGCGAATAATCCTTGGATTCCGATACCCTGCGCATGGTCCCGGACAGCTCAAGGATCGGATCGGAGATGATCCTCTGCAGACGTCTTGACAGCAGGTAGGAGGCAACCGTGGCAAGCGCCAGAATCAGGGCCGATGCCAGCAGGGTGCCGAGCAGCCGCGAACGCAGCTCGCGCATGTCGGCAAACAGGACCACAGTCCCGATTTCCTGGCTGTCAAGTGTGATCGGCGTTACCAGGCTGACCTGATCAGTCAGCTGAAAGAAACGGTTGCTGCCTGTTCTGATCTGATCAAAAACCGCTCTGCAGCTCTCGGCAGAGACATTCGGCCCCAGCTGTTCAAAGGGCAGTCCGGCCTTGTTCACCCCCTGTGCCAGATAACGGGTAAAGATAGTCGCATCGGGTCTCAGGATGTAGGCTGCCAGGATGTCGGATTTGACCGACAATGAATTCATGGTATCCAGGGCTGACTGGGGATCGTTAAAAGTCAGGGCCGCAGTCACGTTCTTGCTCAGGATATCCGCCAGCGAGGCCAGATTCTTGCGCTGTTCATTGATAAGCGAACCGGTCTCCTTGGCGACAAAAACCACGGTGGTGGCCAGCAGAATGACCCCGCAGATGGCCATGATCAGCAGCATCAGCTTGCGCCGGATCGAGATATTTGAGAGATATGCCGGTATCAGCCGGTTCACGGAGATTCCTGCACAACCTGGGCAAGCTTCAACAGCTGGGCGCTGACCCTGATCCGGTGCCGCTGTGCAGCGGTCGGGTTGATCTCAAACCTGACCTTGCCGTTTTGCAGCACAAACCCGACCATGCCGCCTGAACGGGCAAAACCGGCACTCTCCGCAACGGTTGCAACCGTGTTGGAGCGGGTCTTGTCCAACAGGGCAGCGGTGACGGTTCTGTCCGGATCACTCAGGACCAGCACCTGACAACCGGCAGCAGCACTGGCATGACTGATCTGCTGGACCGTGACGGTCTTGCCCTTGACCTGTTTTCCCTGCAATCGTTCAACCGCCGTCCCCAGTCCCCCCTTTCCTGCAACACAGATCCTGAACTGGGGCGCTGCGGACGGCAGGGCATCCTCAGGCCAGTCCATAAAGCGGATCATGTTGTAGATCATGGCTGCCTTGACCTGGTGTTCTTCGGAGTCTGCACAGGCAGGTTCTGCCCTGACTATCAGACAGACAAGCAGCAGGAGGATCGGAACAGAATATGGCAGGCAGGCAAGACGCATCACCGGTCCTAAAATCTCCAGGTCAGTTTGGCATAAACACTGCGTGGGACCTCTGATGCGGTGGTATTGATAAACTCGGGTATATACTCCGGGTGTCGTTTCTGAAACAGATTCTGCCCCACCAGCGACAGTTCAACGGTTTTATTCGGCTTCCAGGCAATACGGGCATCCATGGTCAGATAACCGGGAATACGGATGCCGTCAATATAGGCTACCTGGTCAACTGCCCGCAGCCAGAGGTCAAGTTCCAGTTGCCTGCCCAGATCAAAACCGGAGCGGAGCGAACCCTGATGCCGCGGTGATCCTGCAGCGGCATCACCGCGATTGATCTCATCAGTGCTGCCGTTGTCAAGATACATGATCGAACAGAGATAACTGTAGACAGCCTGCAGTCGCCACCAGTCTGCAGGACGCCAGGTGGCTGAAAGCTCGGCACCGTAAGTATGGCCGTGCATATCATTGGAAAGAGGGTAGCGTAACACCGCGCTGGTTGCTTCAACTCCTTGCAGACCTTCCTGACGTACCCGCAGATGGTCGTACTGATTGAAGAACAGTGAAAGGTCAAGGGTCAGATCCTGCTTGAGCTGTGAGCGGTAGCCCAGTTCATAGGCGATCACGGTTTCCGACCTGAAGTTTGAGGAACCGTCAATCTCAAGCCGCAGCGGTATCGGCAACTCTGCATCTACCGGCGACATGGTTCTGAAACGGTACCGGATAGACTGGTCACCACGGGAAGGAGTCCGTACGGCACGGGAGACAGAGCCCCAGAAGGAATGAAAGGGTGACGGCGTCCAGATCAGGCGTCCGTTGGGCTGCACCTCAAAGCCGGTAAAGTCGTTGTGCTCAAAGCGTGACCCCAAGATCAGGGAGAGTGTGTCGGGAACCAGTCTGATCTCATCCTGGATAAAGGCGCTGAACAGGCTGACCCCCAGTTCTGGTTTGCTGAACGAGATGTAGGGGGTCTGTGCCAGTTTGTCATGGCTGTAACGGTAACCAAGCCCCCAGATGAGCTCCTGACGGCTGCCCAGGGCAAAGCGGTGCTGGAAGTCCAGATCAACCGTGTCCCGTGTCTCACCCAGTACGGTCATGGTGCGCTGGTAATGATCATAGTACAGCTGCAGAGAAAGGTTGTCGGTAGCGGAAAGGGTGCGCTGCCAGCGGGCCAGCAGGTTGCCGCCGTCAGCACGGGCCCTGCTGTCCTGCGACCAGGAGTAGCGCGGATCAGCTGCGGTGGGAAGCTGATAAAAGGTATAGTTTTCATCAAATGAACCGGAGAAATAATCCCCCTGCAGGGTCAGGCGGTCCTGACCGCTCAGACGGCTATCCATTCTGAACCCGGCAGAGCCGGATTGCCAGGCGTCATGATTGTTTGCGCCGTTATCCAGCGGCTCCGGGCCATGGTTGGCATACTTGCCGTAGACACGCAGGTCGCTTGCACTGCCAAGAGCAAAACCGAACCGCAGACTGCCAAAGCCCTGTTCTGCATTGCCGCCACCGGCGGTCAGCAGACCTCCTCTGGTTTCAGCTGCCGAACGGGTGATGATGTTGATCACACCGTTGACCGCATTGGCACCCCACATGGCAGCACCGGGACCGCGTAGTACCTCGATCCGTTCAATATCATCCAGCGGCGTATCCTGCTGTTCCCAGTAGACACCGGAAAAGAGCGGTGTATAGATGCTGCGGCCATCCTTCAGCACCAGCAGTTTGTTGGCAAAACGTCCGTTAAATCCCCTGATCGATACCGCCCATTTGTTGGCGTCAATTTTGGCTACCTGCAGACCGGGTACCATCCGCAGCAGATCAGGGATCGTGGTTGCACCGGAACGGCGGATATCGTCCTGGCTGATCACAAAAGCCGCTGCTGCGGCATTAGCCAGTTTCTGAGGCCTGCGGGAGACCGAGGTGACCTCGATATCCATCAGCGCTTCCAGGGAGAGTTCGGTCAGGTCTGCAGGAACTGTGGTGGCGAGCAGCGGAGAGGGGATGGAAACGGCTGCACCCAGCAGAACAAGCGCAACAGCACCGGCTGATACGGCTAAAGAACCTTGTCGGGGGATCGGTTTCGTTTTCATCTCGTGCCGCTCCTGGAAACGGGACTTGTAGGCTGAGGGTAGTGTAGCAGGAATCAATGCATGTTCAAGCCATTCCGACGTTTTCTTTGTTGCCTGACAACCGTAAATTGGCGTACCGTGCAGCAGGAGGTGTGACTATGGGTTTTTCAGAGTATCTTTTTATTGCGGCTTTTTTCGGTATTCCCGGTCTGTTGGGGGGGTGGCTGGCCCGCACACGGGGCAGGAATCCGCTGGTATGGGGGCTGTTGTCGGCGCCGTTTCCGTTTTTTGTATTTATCCTCTGGTTTCAGAAACCGGAGCGTGAGGTGCCGGGATATTTTCGTAAATGTCCGGCCTGCGGAGCCGTGTATCCCTGGAAGCAGGAAACCTGCACATACTGCAAGGCAGGCAGCACCACGTCTGCACCACCGTCCTAATCCACCGCATCCTTGATTTCCCTGATGATCTCGATCTGTTTCTGGAAGATAAACTGTGACAACTGACGTTCAAGCTGTTTGTCCGGCGAAATGTCAAAGGCATAGCGGTAGGGCGGGGCATCGGACTTGATATCCAGCAGCCGTGCCGGTGTGATTACGTTAGTGATATGGGTCTGATCGTTGCAGCTGACCGTGAACCGTATCGGCATTTCCGTGTTCCGTTCAAGCCGGCAATAGTTGTCAACCAATACACTTAACCCTGAAAGGGAGATGTCGCACAGCCTGCCTTCAATGATCCCCAGCGGTGACTCAATAACCGCAGCAGGGGTCGGTTCAAGTTCCAATCTGATGAAGTTTCTGCGTTCTGCCATAATCTCAACATAGGTAAACTTGAAAAAAGTTGCCGCCCGTTTCCTGATATTGACGTACTGGGCCTGGGCGAACACGTCATGTTTGAAGATCGGGCTGCGGATGAAGGTTGAACGGGCATGCTCGATGGTAAAGGCCTGCTGGGCCTGTACATCCAGATCAATGGTGCCCCGGTCGATGGCGGCAATGGTGGCGGGGTAGGAGAGGGGGATGCCGAGGTAGTAGTTGATCAGCTTGAGCTGCTGTTTGGGGTGCGCCTGCAGGATCGAGACGATCTCGGCCTGATCCTCGTCAAAGGTCTTCTGGATTCGGGTACTGTAGAGGTCTTCTATGTTCATATCATCCCTGCATGGCATCAGTCGTAAGTGATAACAGTTCTGCTAAGCGCAGGAGCCTTTCATGGCCGCTTCCATCCGGTCCAGTTCTTCTTCAGACACCGACAGTATCGCGATCTCTGGTTCTGCATCAACCGGCTGAAAAAACTGGGGAAACTGATTCAGGTCATACTGCATACTTTTAAAGTTCACCAGGCGGACAATGGCCAGCAGTGGGTCGTTGTCCAGAACAACATCAATTTCATCGTCATGATGATGGGCAACAATGGCGCTGTACTGCTCCGGAATACCCCAGTGGTCCATGATCCGGAACCCTTGCTCGACATGCATGTAGGAGAAGACATCCAGCAGGGTTTCCTGATCCAGTTCAATCCGGTTGCTGTGATCAAGGCTGATCCGTTCCATGGCCTTCAGCAGGTAGAGTTTGCCGATATCGTGCAACAGGCCGGCCAAGTAGGCCTGATCAGCCAGTTCGCGGTGGCCGGTGCTGACAGCCAGCGAACGGCAGCCAAGTGCGCAGGCATGGGAATGGATCCAGAGGCCTTGCATGGCCTGGCTTACCATCGGAAGTTGTGATGCGTGAAGGGCGGCCTGTGAAGCAGCCATGGCAAGGCTGGTGATCTGTTTTGCCCCCAGACGGTTGACCGAATCCTTGATTGTTTCAGATTTATAGCGGCCTGCGTAGGCCGACGAGTTTGCCATCCTGAGGATCTGGATCGACAGGGCCGGGTCCTTGTTGATCGTCTCGATCACTTCGGATATCTCGACATCATGGTCAGCCAGCAACTGGACCAGCTCCAGCGCAACGGGATTGAAAACCGGCAGTTCAATCGGTTGCAGGCAGATTTCGTAGCGGAGGTCTAGAGAAAACCCCATGGTGTCCCCCTGAAAAGTTTCATGTCAAACCGGCACACATACCGGCTGCGTCGGTTCATTCTGACCTGCAAGTACCTATACAACAGGTGTGTCCATTTGACCAGCATCGCCTGAAGGGATGCCGGACAAAGTCCGTTATGCATCTTTGAATCGTTCGTTTATTGCTAGTATTTCCGGAAGGATATCTAGGAATACCTCAACCAGTACCGGATCAAAATGCAGCCCTGCATTTTCCTTGAGATTGACCACTGCCTCTTCCACCGGCCAGGCTGTTTTGTAGGGGCGCTCTGAGGTCAGGGCGTCAAACACGTCGGCAATGGCGCAGATTCTGCCCTCAAGGGGAATGGCCTCACCCTTGATC
>CAZOTC010000131.1:0-7781 GCA_964582605.1 uncultured Geobacter sp.
GAGCCGCCACGGTTGCCTCATCCACCAACAGATCAAGCTTACGGTTAGGGATATCCAGCAGTATCCGGTCGCCATCCTGAATCAGGGCGATCGGACCGCCTTCAGCTGCTTCCGGCGAGACATGGCCGATACAGGGGCCGCGGGTACCGCCGGAGAAACGGCCATCAGTGATCAGGGCCACCGAATCTCCCAGACCAAGTCCCATCAGGGCAGCGGTGGGTGCCAGCATCTCACGCATTCCCGGACCGCCTTTGGGGCCTTCATAGCGGATCACCACCACATCACCGGCCTTGATCACCCCTTCCATCAGGGCTGCCATGGCCAGTTCTTCAGAATCAAAACAGCGGGCTGTGCCTTCAAACAGCATCATCTTGTCCGACACACCGGACTGCTTGACTACCGCCCCCTTCGGCGCGATGGAACCGAACAGCACCGCAATGCCGCCCTCCTTCTTAACCGGCGCCGACAGGGGACGAATCACCTCTTGATCAACATTTTCAATACTTGCCGCCAGTTGGCGGGTGGTCAGACCGAACAGGGTCCGGGTATCAATAATCTTGTCACCCAGCTGCTTCAGCACGCCGCAGACACCGCCGGCAATATCCAGATCTTCCATAAAATGCTTGCCGGCCGGGTTCATGGAGGCCAGCTGCGGGGTTTCCTTCGCCAGGACATCAAAGGTCTCCAGCGGCAGATCCACTCCAGCCTCGCGGGCAATGGCCAGCAGGTGCAGCACGGTATTGGACGAGCCACCCAGGGCCAGGTCAACCCGGATGGCGTTTTCAAAGGCAGCACGGGTCATGATATCCCGTGGCTTGATATCATTATGCACCAGCTCAACGATCTTCTCACCCGAGGCAAAGGCGATCCTCCGCTTCATGGCAGAGACAGCCAGGGCCGTACCGCAACGGGGCAACGACATCCCCAGGGTCTCGGTCAGGATCGCCATGGTGTTGGCAGTGAACAGCCCCTGGCAGGAACCCATACCGGGACAGGCATTGTCCTCGCAGACCTGCAGCTCTTTGGCATCAATTACACCGGCCTTGTAACGGGCCATCGCCTCAAAGGTATCGGTTACAAAGGAATAGGCACGGCCTTCAACCCCTCTACCGCTCATCATCGGACCGGCAGTCACGATAATACAGGGGATGTTCAGACGGGCAGCCGCCATCAGCATACCGGGGGTGATCTTGTCGCAGTTGGTCAACAGCACCAGACCATCCAGACGATGTGCCTCAGCCACTGACTCAACCATATCGGCAATCAGCTCGCGGGTCGGCAGGGAGTAGTGCATTCCCTTGTGCCCCATGGCAATACCGTCACAGACACCGGGAATGCCGAAAAACTGGGCATAACCGCCGCCAGTATGAATACCTTTCTCAATGAACCGCTCCAGATCACGCATCCCCACATGGCCGGGGATCAGGTCGGTAAAGCTGGTGGCAACCCCGATAAAGGGGCGCTCCATCTGACTCTGCGGCACTCCGGTAGCCTTCAGTAAGGCACGGTGCGGTGTACGTTCAAGTCCCTTTTTAATCATATCGCTGCGCATAGCTGCAACCCTCTTTGCAAAAAACTTGTTTAATATCGCCAAATAAGCGTTTACAGGAACAAGTAGACTAATACAGTCAATAAGCCTGTGTCAACCGTCAACCACCCAAAAAATGCTGTTTCTTCGCGAATTGATAAGTCTACCAAACAGGTATTGAAATATAATGAATCACTGTTATAAGATTAGAATCAAGCTTTCATTAACAGCCAGCCCCATACCAAGGAGAATTTTACTATGTTCACGTACCTTTCACGTCTTTCTGTCCTTGTTCTGTCACTGTGCACATTTTCTCTCTTTGCTGCGATCAGTAATGCAGAAGAGCTTCGTATCGGTGCCGGAGCGGCCCCTACAGAAAACATCCTGAAACCGGTCAAGGCCGGTTTTGAAAAAAACTCCGGCTTGACGCTCAACACCATCTCCAACGGTCCAAAGCAGGCCTTTATTGATCTGGATAAAGGGGTTGTTGATGCCGCTTCTGCCGGTCTTTCCATTGATGACTGGTGGGCCTTGCTGAAAAAGGAGGGGGTTGCGGTCACCAGTCAGTCCGCATACCAGAGCCAGGTTATCGGCAAGGACCGGGTGGTTGTTCTGACCCACAAGGACAACAAGATCGCGTCCCTGACCAAAGAACAGCTGGTCGGGATCTTTTCCGGAAAGGTGCAGAACTGGAAAGAGGTGGGGGGCAAGGACATGCCGGTGCTGATTGTCTGGGGCAGCCTGATTCCCGGCACCAACAGTATGTTTACCAAGGTAGCCCTGGGGGGAGCGGCCGTATCCAAAGAGGTGCTTGACGCAACCACCGCCAGTGATGTGAAAGACAAGATCAAGGCAAATCCCGAGGCTATCGGCATCGGTCCTGCAGCTGTTGTCGATGACAGCATCTGGTCACCTGCGACACCTGAAGTTGCCCGCGACATCACCCTGCTGACCAAAGGGGCTCCTAACGCCAAGGTTAAAAAGCTGCTTGAGTACCTGAAAGGCGAAGGCACAAAATTTGTAAAATAGTTTACATCTTTTCCTTATTAAAGGACTGTTTTTATGACCATTAAGTCAAAACTTATGCTGAACATACTTATCTTGCTGGCCATTGTGATCACCCTGGTGACCACCAGCATCTTCGGCATGCGTTTTATCAGCGGCAAACTCGCATACCTCACCCAGAAAAGCACCCCCTACCAGATGCGGACCCTTGAGTTCCAACGTGAGATTCAAGGGGCGACCGCCAGCCTTGCCAAGGTCAGCACCGCCCTTGGCATGCAGGAACTGCAGTCCTTTAAGGCAGAGGCGGAAAAAGCCATAGCAGAGGTAAAGCAGGCTCAGGAGCAGCTTGAGGTGCTGAGCGGCGGCGTAGCACTTGGTACCCATGAAGAGCTGCAGACGGTTGCCAATGAGCTGTACGGAATTATTGCAAACAAGCTGAAGTCTCAGGATGAGGCTGAAAAAGCATCCGTCGGTCTCACCAAACGGATGGACGAGTCAACCCAGCGCCTGCGTGAGCTGGATCAAAAAATCAGGGCGCTGCAAGGCCACCGGACCGGCGCTTTCAGCGCCGCCCTGGATGAATCAGGCAGGATAACGACCCGCCTGCGCGGTGTCGAGACAACCCGCCTGCAGTTAAAAGACCTGCAACTTGGATTTTACGAAATTCAGAATGCGCAGAAACGCCCTACCCTGCTGATTGCCCGTGGCAAGGTCAATGCTGCTGTCAACAAGCTGCTACAGAATGAATATATCAAGAATTCCAAGGGGGCTCTGACGGACGTCAAATGGCTGGCCGAGCGGATGGATGAGACACAGAAACTGCAGGGCAGCTGGCTCAGTCAAAAGGATGACGAATCAAAAGGCAAGGTGGACAGCGCTGTAAAAGAGATCAATGAGAAGCTGAGTTCACTGTCACTTTCCGTTGAACAGGAAGCATTGCTCTCATCTGAACGCTACACAACCGAGTCAACCAAACAGGGGGCCATGTTCGGCCAATCCAACCAGGCCAACACGGTTCTGGTCGGCACTTCCGAGCTGGTCAGCCTGGGTATGGATATCGAAGCCTCCGCAGTACAGCTCTTCACACTTAAATCAGCGGCTGAAATTGACAAGGCCATTCCTGCAATCAGAACTAAATTTGCCAAAGCTGCCCAGACTGCAGCCGGTCTCGAAAAAAACCTGGCAAAACTTGGGGTAAAGGATGAAGTACGGCTCCTCAGGAGTGCTGCGGGTGCCCTGTCAGGTGTACAGTCCACCCTGTTTTCTGAAACCGGCATTGTGGCCACCCTCAAAAAACGGTTTGAAATGGAGCAGAAAGCGACCCAGACCGCCCAGAAACTTCGAGAAATTGTGATCAAACAGGCTGAAAAAGGAAAAGAGACCGTTTCCACAGCCCGGGGAGAGCAGGAAAAAGCGATCGCCTCAGTCAACAAGATGGTCAAAACCAGCATCATGTTACTGATCGGCATCAGTGTCTGCGCCGCAATTGCAGGGCTTTCCATTGGGGGCTGGGTATTCAAATCCGTTTCATCTCCACTTTCACAGTTGATCATGGTCTCCGATCACGTTGCCGGCGGAGACCTGAAGGAAGTTCAACTGCGTTCTACTCAGGATGAATTCGGCAAGGTGCTTTCATCAATGGGCACCATGGTCACCAACCTGCGTGATATGGTTGGACGGATAACCGGCACAACCCGCTCAATTGCCGACAGTTCCAATGATCTTGCCAACACAGCCACTACTCTGGAACGCTGTTCACAGAATCAAAGCCAGCAGATTGAACAGTCCGTCACCGCCATGACTGAGATGACGAAGACCATCCAGGACGTCTCACAGAACGCCCTCTCAACTGCTGATGCAGCCGGCCGGATGAAATCGCTGGCTGTCAACGGCCAGGATGCGCTGAATCGTACCTCGCAGGAGCTGTTTAACTTTGCAGAGGTGGTACGCGAGTCTGTCCAGAGTGTTGAAGCGTTGGGACAACGTTCCGACGCCATCAACGCCATTGTTGACATCATCAAAGATATTGCTGACCAGACCAATCTGCTGGCGTTAAACGCCTCGATTGAGGCTGCCCGGGCGGGAGATATGGGCCGTGGATTTGCCGTGGTTGCCGATAATGTTCGTCAACTTGCCCACCGTACAACCGAATCCGCACAGGAGATCTCGGAAACAGTCAAAGGGATGCAGACCGAAGTTGCAGCGTCTGTGACCACCATGCAACGGGAACGGCGGGCTATAGAAGGAATTGTTGGCCACCTGGAGGAGACCCAGCGTTCTATGGGGGAGATTGTCTCGAATGTCGAGCAGGTCTTTGACATGGTACAGACCATTGCCACCTCAACCGAGGAACAGTCTGCCACTGCCGAGGAAGTAAACCGGTCAATGCAGGCGATTCATACGGTTACCAGCCAGCTGACGCAATCCGTAGATCAGATCAATAGCGCTGCCAATGGATTTGCCAGCCTGGCCAACGAATTGAAGCAGATGGTCAACTGGTTCAAGCTGTAGCGTTACAGCGAAACGCATATACTACCTCCACAGCTACAGTACACATGACATACAAAAGGAGAAATCAGATGAAAAAAAGTATGCTGCTCATGTCCATTATTGCTGCCCTGCTTGTGCCTGCAGTTGCCATTGCTGAAGAGGTGATCGTAGCAACCGGCTCAACCTTCATTGACAAGATTTTCAATCCAGTCAAGCCACAGCTTGCAACCGCAGGCCTTTCTGTAAAGGTTGTTTTCAGTGACCCTACCGAGGCCCTGAAAAACCTAGAGTCAGGCGCCGCTGAACTGGCAGGGGCCAGTCTGGCGCTCGAGGAGTGGCTCAAGGTTGCGGAAGCCAAGGGCTATGTAACAAAGGATAAGACTGCACTCACCCCCCGTGTTGTTATTGAAGAAGAGACCGTTGTGGTGGTGAATGGAGCCAACAGCGTAACGGCACTTTCCAAGGAACAACTGCAGGGAATCTTCAGCGGCAAGATTCAAAACTGGAAAGAGGTAGGCGGCAAAGACGTACCGGTGCTGGTGGTCTGGCCTCGGGTAGGCTCAGGTGCAACCGCCACTTTCAGCAAACAGATCATGGCCGGTGGCACCATTACCAAAGAAATGCTTGATGTCGCCTCTATCAATGACACCGCAGATGCAGTTGCCTCCAATCCTGAGGCCATATCGATTGCCAATGTAGAGACGGTAAAGGCAGGTGCCAAAACGGTACAGGCCCCACCGCTCAAGCGTCCGCTGATACTGCTGACCAAAGGCGCGCCAACGCCGAAGGTCAAGAAGCTGCTGGACTTCCTGCAGACTGCAGAGGCACGCAAGGCCTTCAAGTAGCAGCTTACTGGACCAACGTCTGTACCCAAAAAAGACCGGCCTGCGCCGGTCTTTTTTATATGGTGTTCCTTGAACTGTAAACGATAGGGGGGTATACTCCATCAACTATCCTACTACCACGAGGAAACCATGGACCAGGTCGAGCAACCAACCGTCAAGGATCTTCAAAAATCATTCATCTATCATCTGCAGCATACAATGGTAAAGGACAAGTACTCGGCCACCAAGGCAGATATGTATCTTGCATTAGCCTATGCGGTACGTGACCTGCTGGCAACCCGCTGGCTTGATACCCAGCAGTCATACTACATTAACGATTCAAAGCGGGTCTATTACATCTCCATGGAATTCCTGATGGGGCGCACCCTGGGTAATGCCCTGATCAACCTGGGGGTGATGGAACAGTGGGATGAGGCCCTGACTGAACTGGGGTTGAGAATTGAAGACCTGCAGGAGTTTGAGTGGGATGCCGGTCTTGGCAACGGCGGCCTGGGTCGTCTGGCAGCCTGTTTTCTCGACTCCATGGCCACCATGCAGCTCCCTGCCTACGGCTACGGCATCCGTTACGAGTACGGCATGTTCTACCAGAAGATTGTGGATGGCGGCCAACATGAGGTTCCCGACAACTGGCTGCGCTACCAGAACCCCTGGGAATTTGACCGCCAGGAACACCTGCATCCGATCCGCTATGAAGGCCGGGTGGTAGAGTATACCGACAAGGATGGCGCCAAGCGTTGTTCATGGGTTGATTTTTACGAGGTTATGGCGCTGGCTTACGACTTTCCGGTGCCCGGCTACAAAAACAATACCGTCAACACCATGCGGCTCTGGAGCGCCAAGGCCAGCCGTGATTTTGACCTGAACTTTTTCAACCAGGGTAATTACATCGGTTCGGTTGAATCCAAGATGAAAACCGAGAACATTTCAAAAGTACTCTACCCGGCTGACCACATGCTGGAAGGCAAGGAACTGCGCCTGCGACAGGAGTATTTTTTGGCATCAGCAACAATACAGGACATACTCTGGCGATTTGCCAAAAAACATGACAACCTGGCTGAACTGCCCGATCAGGTGGCAATCCAACTGAACGACACGCACCCGGTTCTGGCCATCCCGGAGCTGATGCGGATTCTGATCGATGAAAAGAAGCTCTCCTGGGAAACTGCCTGGGAAATTACCACCAAGACCTTTGCCTACACCAACCACACCATTTTGCAGGAGGCCCTGGAGACCTGGCCCCTGCCGATGATCGGACGGCTGCTGCCCCGCCATCTGCTTATTATCTTTGAGATTAACCGCCGTTTCATGGAAGAGGTGGAAGCCCGTTTCCCTGGGGATACCTTACGTTTGCAGCGAATGTCCATCATCGATGATCGGGGAGAAAAACAGGTCCGGATGGCCCACCTGGCGATTGTCGCCAGCCACTCCATCAACGGCGTTTCCGCCCTGCACAGCGAGATCCTGAAAGATGACCTGTTCCACGATTTTTACGAACTCTGGCCGACACGCTTTAACAACAAAACCAACGGCATTACCCAGCGCCGCTGGTTGCGCCACTGCAACCCCTACCTGTCCGACCTGATCAGCCAGGCGATCGGTGACGGCTGGACCACCAATCTGGATGAACTGAAGAAACTACGCCCCCTGGCTGATGACAGTGAATTCCGCAAACGCTGGATGGAAATCAAACGGCTTAACAAGCAGAGATTGGCAGAACACATCTACCAGCGCAACTGCGTACAGGTATCGCCGGACTCGTTGTTTGACTGTCAAACCAAACGGATTCACGAATACAAGCGGCAATTGCTGAATATTCTTCAGGTAATAGCCCGTTACAATCGCCTGAAGGAGTACCCCGGCCTCGAACTGCCGCCCCGCACCGTGATCTTCGGCGGCAAGGCAGCCCCCTCCTA
>CAZOTC010000132.1:0-6078 GCA_964582605.1 uncultured Geobacter sp.
GGGCGTATGGTACGGGGAACAGGCCGGTTCGTCCAGTAAAATTCTTGTGACACTCAGGATTGCTTCGAGGCCAGCCAGCGGTTCAGCACAGAGTTCAGCTCTTCAAAACGAACCGGTTTTGACAAGTAGTCATTCATGCCGGCTTTCAGACATTTTTCCCGGTCACCCTGCATGGCACGTGCGGTCATCGCTACAATCGGGATGCCCGGATTTTTCATGCCGTTTGCCGGGTTCCGTATCATTTCAGTGGCCAGATAGCCGTCAAGCACCGGCATGCTGCAGTCCATCAGCACAAGATCAAATGTTTCCGCCTTAAGCAGATGCACGGCCTGCTCGCCGTTTGAAGCCAGCTTGGTCAGATAACCCATTTTGCGCAGCATCGCGTCCATCACCCGTTGATTTACGGAGTCGTCTTCCACCAGAAGCAGACGGCAGTCCTCGGGACAGTGGCTGGCTGGAGCAGCGGAGTCCATCGGCTTTTCCTGTATCATCTGCTCTTGCGCCTTCTCAAGCGGCAGTCGAAAGAAAAAGGTGGAGCCTACCCCTTCGGTGCTTTCAACGCTGATCTCTCCCCCCATCAGCTCAATCAGCTGTTTTGATATTGCCAGCCCCAGACCGGTGCCGCCGAATCTGCGGGTGGTGGAGCCGTCAACCTGACTGAACGGGATGAACAGTTTGTGCAGGCTGACGGAAGGGATGCCGATACCGGTGTCTTTAATGCTGAAACGCAGGGTGCAGCTTGTTGCGTCAACGGCTCCCGCAAGCACGGTAATGCTGATGCTTCCCCGGCTGGTAAACTTGATGGCGTTGCCCAACAGGTTCAGCAGGATCTGATGCAGGCGTCCCTCATCGCCCAGATACAGGTCCGGCAGATCAGGGGCGATTCTGGCGAAAAGTGAGAGCCCCTTGGCCTGGGCCTGGGGGCGGAGCAGGTTGATCGTCTGCGAGATGGTCTCTCTGAGTGAAAAAATCCGTCGTTCCAGCTGCATCCGCCGAGCCTCAATCTTCGAGAGATCAAGGATGTCGCTGATGATTTTTACCAGACCTATCCCGCTTTGCATGATAGCCGTCACGCATTCCTGCTGTTCAGCAGTCAGTGCTGTCATCTCAAGCAGCTGGGCCATACCCAGCACGCCGTTCATCGGGGTCCGCAGTTCGTGGCTCATGTTGGCCAGAAATTCGCTCTTGGCTCGGCTGGCCTGCTCTGCCGCCTCTTTGGCCTGCGACATGCAATCCTGCAGCCCCTTCAGGTCGGTGATGTCCTGGATGGCACCGACAATGCCGCTCACTTCACCGCTGGTATCGCAGAAGGTTGCCTTGTTGAATACAACCGTTCTTACGGAGCCGTCGAGAAGCGTCACTTTCCACTCGTAGGATTGGGTGCCGGGGTTGGCCAGCAGTTCACGGTCGGACTCGTCGTACCGCACGGCAATCTCGGGCGGGGCGATCTCGAATACGGTCTTACCGACCAGCTGCTCTTCGCATAGACCGGTTAATGCCTTAAATGCCGGATTGCAGCCAAGATAACGGCATTTGGCATCCTTGTAAAAGATCGGTATCGGTATGGTATCAAGCAAGGTGCTGACGAAGAGGTCATGGTTCTTGAGCTTTTCCTCGGCCTTCATGCGGATCAGGGCCTCAATCCGCTGTTCGCTGACATCCTGTACAATCACCAGCAGTCGCAGTTCATGATCGCTGTGCAGATGTGTCGTATCAGTATTGAGACCGGCGGTCAGGCGGCCATGAAAACCGGTACTTGCGCCCCGTGCCGGAAAATACAGGTCCATTGATTTATCGGCAGGCTGGTTGTAGAAGGCGCGAAATCTTCCCAGAAAGATGGCACGATCAGGATTTTCCAGCAGGTCGGCCAACGGTTTGTTGATCAGGAGGTCGGAGGTTGTTCCTACCATACTTGCAAAGGTCTGGTTGCAGCGTTCAATGGTGCCGCTGCGATTGAGCGTCAGGTAGCCCGCCGGCGCCTGATGGTAAAGCCGGGCAAGCTCGTCGCGGGACTGTTCTATCTGTTGCTGAGCATTCAGCAGTTCATCATTCTGCAGTTCCAGCTCAATCTGGTGAACTGAAAGATCGTGTACCAGAGTTCGGATCTCTTCGGGGGTCAGGTCGCAGATCCCCTCCGGAGATGAGTTCAACAATGTCTCGGCCCGCTGCCGCAGCTTGCCGAAATCAGGGCGCCCTGCCGGTTGCATACCTCATCCCTCCCTGCGCTTTGGACGCATCAGGCACTCCTCGCGATCAAACGGACACGTCTTGTCGGTAATGTCCAGGCAGACACCGATATAGCCGACAAAGCTGCCGTCCGGTCTGAAGCGCGGTCGTCCTTCATCCAGAATCAGGCGGTAGGTGCCGTCATGACGGCGCAGTCGATACTCCATGGAAAACGGCCTCAGCTGATCGAACGATTCGGTATAGATCTTCAGGCATCGCTCCAGGTCGTCAGCATGCACTCCCTCAGCCCAGCCGTTGCCCAGTTCCTGCTCCAGGGTACGGCCGGTGAAGGTCAGCCAGGGCTCATTAAACCAGATGCAACCCTTGGTGGTATCGGCCAGCCAGACCAAGGCCGGTGAGGCATGCACCACATCGGCAAACAGCTGCTGCATCTCTCTGGTACTCTCCTGGGCCTGCTTCATGGTGGTGATATCGATAAAGGAAACCACCGTGCCGGAGAAGGTCTTGGGACCCACGGCGTAGGGAACGATCCGCATCAGATGCCAGCGTCCGTCCGTGCTCTGCACCTCCTGCTCGACCGGTTTGTAGCTGGTCTGCACCTCACGGATCAGGCTAATCGGATCACACTGCTGCAGATGATGGGTAATATGGGTGATCGGTCGACCGATGTCGCTGTCCAGCAGCTTGAAGATATCGCCGATCCGTTTTGAAAAACGGCGAACCTCCATGTTTTCGTCCAGCAGCAGGTTTCCTATCTGGGTGGCAGAGAGCAGGTTGTCCAGATCGTTATGCAGTTCAGTCAGCTCAATAATCTTGTTCTGAAATTCCGCGTTCACGGTAAACAGCTCTTCGTTGGTGGACTGCAGCTCCTCGTTGGTAGACTGCAGCTCTTCATTGCTGGCCAGCAGCTCTTCATTGGTGGCCTGCAGCTCTTCGTTGGATGTCTCCAGCTCTTCAATGGTGGCCTGCAGGTTTTCCCGAGTAAACTGCAGCTCGTGCTCCAGGTCCCGCATCCGGTCTTCGGCCTCTTTGGAGAGATCGTAGGTCTGGACATGGTGGCCGCTGTCCAGCGTGTCACCGGCCTTTTTCACCTCACTCAGGAAGATGGCCACCAGCCGCTCCTGCTCCTTCTTCCCCGGCATCGGCTTGATCCGCATATCCACCAGACGACCGGGTTCAAGATGGCTGAGCCTGATGTTGGAAAAACGCTGTTCCTGATTTTGACGAAGCACTTTCTGGATACCGGTGGCCAGGGGAATGGCCAGCTCCTTGACCGCCATCTTCGAGATGTCGTTGACGACCTTGCCGGAGGGGAGCCTGAAGTAGCCGGCGGCGTCACCAAAGATATGCTGCACCTCCAGCTGGTCGTTCACCACCAGTGCAAGCGGAATGTAATCAGCGGATACCGTTTCTATAAAGCGCTCCATCACCCGCTCTTCATCGGTGACCCGCAAAGAGCGGCGGGCCATGCTGAACTGCCCCTTCATCTCATGAAAACGGGTGTCGGTGACGGTGGGCAGGTGGGTGTCGGAAAGCGGCTTCAGTCTGCCCTTGGAACGGAAAATCTTCAGCTTCTGTTCAAGGGGCTCAAAGTAAGAGGCCATTTCGCCGGTGGTTTCGCTGCTGCCCAGAAAGAGCACACCGTTGGCTGCCAAAGAGAAGTTGAAGAACTCAAACACCTTGCGTTGCAAGACCGGTTGAAAATAGATCAGTACGTTGCGGCAGCTGATCATATCTATATTGGTAAAGGGCGGGTCCTTGATCAGGTTGTGCTGGGCAAAGACCACCATCTCACGGATGGTGCGGGCGATCTGGAAGTTGTCGTCCCGCTTGTGGAAGTATTTGGAAAGAATCCGGGGAGACAGGTCGGCGGCAATACTCTCCGGATAGCTGCCGGCAGCAGCATAATGAATGGCATCCCGATCGATATCGGTGGCAAAGATCTTGATATCGTGGGAACTGCCCAGCTGTTCCAGGCATTCCCGGGCAAGAATGGCCAGTGAATAGGCCTCTTCACCGGTGGAGCAGGCCGCCACCCAGAAGCGGATTTCACGGCTGGTGGCATTACGGAACAGTTCCGGCAGCACGTTGGCAGACAGAAAGTCAAAGGCCTCCTGGTCACGGAAAAAACTGGTGACGCCGATCAGCAGTTCCCGGTAGAGCGTGGTCAGCTCAGAGGGGTTGCTGAGGATGTAGGTGACATAGTCCTTGATATCCTCCACCTGGGTGATGGACATGCGCCGCTCGATCCGACGTACCACCGTGCTGGGTTTGTAGTAAGTAAAATCAACCTTGCACCGTTCACGCAGCAGGGCAAAGATCCGGATCAACCCGTCTTCATTGCTTAAAAGGCTTTCGGAACGTTCGGTCTTGGTGACGTAGGGGTGCTTGATGAAGGCCTGCAACTGCTTTGGCATCTGGTCAGGGGGCAAGACAAAGTCAGCCAGGCCGGTGGAGATGGCGGAGCGGGGCATGCCGTCAAATTTGGCCGACTCTTCCGACTGCACCATCACCATGCCGCCGTTCTCTTTGATGGCCCGCACCCCGCGCATACCGTCGCTGCCGGTGCCGGAAAGGATGATCGCCACGGCCCGCTCAGCCTGATCTTCGGCCAGAGATCGCAGGAACAGGTCGATCGGCAGATTGATCCCCCGGCTGTGATCCTGATCGGAGAGCAGTAGCTTGCCGTGGAAGATGGTCAGGTTTTTCTTGGGGGGGATCAGATAGACATGGTTGGGCAGCACCTCCATGGCATCCTCCGCCCGATGCACCGGCATGGAAGTCTTCTTGGAGAGCAGCTCCACCATCAGACTCTTGTAATCAGGGGAAAGGTGCTGCACCACGATAAACGCCATACCGCTGTCCGGCGGCATGTTGGTAAAAAAGGACTCTATCGCTTCCAGGCCTCCTGCCGAGGCGCCGATACCGACGTAATGCATGGCGGCGGGACGGCCGGCTTCAGAGTTGTGTTCAGCGGGTACGGGAGCCGGAGCCTTTTTCATGGGGACCTCATGACAAGTACAGGATCAAAAATTTTTAGCACAAACTGAAGAATATGCAAGCGTTGAGGTGTTGTGTGGGAAATGGATGCAGGCGAACCTGCCAAAAAGTATGCAAGCGTTTCATCCTCTTGCAAAACCTCTGTAGAAAGTCCCCGTATCATCGCCAGGCTCAGGAGCAATACCTTTGCTCTATAATTTTCAGGAGACGAGTAAACTCAACAATCAAGACAACTACCCAGATAAGTATGGTAATGCCCGTTGCCGCAGCAGAGATATCTTTTATGACCTTTATTTTCAGGTTTTCGTTGGTTTCCACGAAATCACACAGCCCCTCAATCTCACTATTAAAGAGCTCAGCCACAAGAACCAGTCCGGTAGCCGCCATAATCAGAAAAACATCAAGCCATTGATGCAGGAAAGAAGAGACCGCCAGGATCAACAGGGATAGATATACCTTATAGGCGACGCTGAAATCATACTGCATGGCATAATGAAAGCCGGAAAGGCAAACCTTGATTTTTCGGATCGGGTGGTAGCCTTTTTCGCCGGTTCCGAGGAATTTATTACGCATGGCCGGCATTCCTCATCATGTTGCTGGTCGGGTCTGCGCTTGATGCAGACCTCATATCAATGGCCGTTCGAGGATGATCGAGAGATCATCCCCATACCGGAATTGGCGAATAGGTTGGCAATATTCATGGAATATTATCCTTCTCTTGAGCGGAAGAGTTGGGCTGATCAGGTAACTTGTTGCCTTGTCTGGCCACATTGTATTCCGATTTCAACACAGCCCCGGTGTCAAACCCCTGCTGTCCGGCACGTTGCAGTATCGCGTCATACAGGCTGTTGTCCATGATCTGCTCCCGGCTGAGTATCCAGAAATACCGGC
>CAZOTC010000132.1:6178-7773 GCA_964582605.1 uncultured Geobacter sp.
TCATACAGGCTGTTGTCCATGATCTGCTCCCGGCTGAGTATCCAGAAATACCGGCGGTTTGGTGTGCCTACCACGGCGTATTCGTACTGGTTGCCAAGTTCGATAATCCAGTAGTCGCCACGGAAGGGCCAGAAGAACGACACCTTGAGCCTGGCGTTGGTGGCCGGATCAACCACCCAGGCCCGGCCTTTGGACTGTCGCCGGCTGCCGTCATGCTTGTCCTGGCAGGAGTTGAGTACCGTGATGTCGCCGTCATCCCGCAGTGAATAGTCAGCCCGGCTGTTGCGACAGTTTTTCTGAAAGCTGTTTGGCAGACGTGCGATTTCATACCATCTGCCGAGGTAACGCGACAGGTCCACCTGTGCAACGGTACGAAGCGGCGGCAGTTCGGAAGACTGCGCAGAAGCCGTTGTACTGGTTCCAGGCAGCAGGATGACGGCAAGCGCCATGAGAATACGCGGGAGCATAGCGGGTAGTATCCTTTCTACGTCAATCTGCTTCAGCAGCCAGTCAGAACGAGTACCCGCCCAGCAGAAAGAAGTAGTTTGATCGTTTTTCGAAAAAGGTGATGTTGGGCAGGGTCTGCTCGTAGACGATACCGGTGGTGAGCCAGTATTTTTTGAAGTCGAACGGGTTTTTCCAGAGCACAAGGGACGTTGCACTGTATCCCGGCTCCTGCAGGGTTGAGCCGAAAACCGGATTGACGTGGTCATGGAAGGCCCAGGAGCCTGAAACACGGTTGATCCAGGTCAGGTTCTGCTGCCGCCAGATCAGTGACACCGCTCCGACAGGTGAACTGTACCGGTTTGCAGCCCCTTCTGCGATCTCTCGCTCAAAAGCCAGCGAGGGGACGAGTGTAAGAGATTCGGCCAGTTTCAGTGTGCCGGATATTCCCAAGCGGTGTTTGGTGCCGTCCCGCTTCAGGTCCGGGTAGCGATCACCGCTCAGATCGTTGTTCACCAGTTTTGCAGAAACCGTGTAGTGTGCAGAAAACGGGCTTCCGCCGATTCTCTCCCAACCGGCCCGGAGGCCGAAATTCTGTACACTGGTGGATGTTCTGTTGAGTGTATAGGGATCTTCCCATTCACTTCCCATAAAGGAATAGAACAGGGCCGCATCAATCGCCCCCTTTTCCAGATCATGTTTGACCCCCAGGGCAATTCGTCCGTAGTCCTCTTCCGTTGCTCCTATAAACCAGGTGTTTTTAAGGGAGTCCTGACGATAGCGCAGCAGCAGAGCCGGTATCGCCATCACAACGGTCTGGCTTTTGGGGCTGCTTCCAAGGCCGGCTATGGACGATTTCCCCCGTCCCCACAGGTTGTCGGATTTGCTGATGACCAGCATGCCTGCGCCGACATCGGCAGAAAAGCTGTCCGCCCGGGACGGCAGCGGTGCGGCCAGCATAACAGTTACGGTAATCAGGATGGTCAGGAAGAAACGGGGGTAGTGCATGATGGATGTTCCATTGGCGCCGGCAATGACTATACGGATCATTCGGTTTCTCCTCTGTGCAGTTGGTACAGTCGCAGCAAGCTCAGAACAGTACTCTGTATGGCATCATACTCTAGCACAAACTGGTCTTCCTGCAATCAGGC
>CAZOTC010000133.1:0-7622 GCA_964582605.1 uncultured Geobacter sp.
AACAAGGATGGCCACCATGACCATGAGGAGGGAGATCACCAATGAAACAGTTTCTTGCACGCAATCCCGGCACGCAGATCATTGACAGTCTGCGCAAGGATAACGACAAGGGTCGTCCCTGGACCTTGATGGAAAAGATCTTCCTTGGCCTGACGCCGCAGCAGTACGTATCGCAGGCCATGAGCAACCCGCTCAACTGGATTTTCGCTGCAATCCTGCTGGTCGGCATTCCGTTCATTATCGGCCGCTTTATCTTTGGTCTTTCCTGGGCCGTAGGTGACCCCTACGACAACGCCTGGGGGCTGTTTCTCGGTTTTGGTCTGTTCGGCATGGTGCCGCTCTCGTCATCCGGATTCCAGCTTGGCTCTGCGGTTGAGGTGTTTGGCCGGCATGACTTTGAACCGATCGAGCGCCTGGGTATCCTGAACGGTATTCTGGGTTATTTCTTTGCCGTTATCTTTCTGCTGTGCGACCTGGGACAACCCTGGCGTCTGATCTACCCGATGTTTGTTTCCTGGGGTCCGGAGGCGGTACTGTTCCTGGTTGCCTGGCACGTTGCCACCTACCTGTCGGTTCAGGCTGCTGAAACCTCCAGCGCCTTCTTTGAATGGATGGGCTGGCCTGCAGGCAGAACCTTTATCAAGAAGATGGCGCTGGGTCTGGCTGTGGCCGGCATCATCCTCTCTACTCTTCACCAGGGCGCGCTGGGCGCACTTTCAACCTACGCACCGGGCAAGATTCATCCGCTCTGGTATTCATCATCATTCCAGTGGCTCTACTTCTTTGTATCATCACTGCCGGGCGGTCTTTGCATGGTTATCGTCGTCAGCACCATTGCGGTAAAGACCATGAACTGGCGTTGTGATGCCACCTTTAAGAACAGCCTGAGCAAACTGCAGGTCTCCCTTGCCAAAGGGGCATCCATGGGACTGATTACCTACCTGGTTATCCGCCTGATCGGTATCGCCCATGACAACAAGTGGGCCTATCTGACCACCGGCTGGGGTACCTGGTGGATGTTTGAAATCGGCTTCGGCGTGATCCTGTCACTGGTGCTGTTGACCGCCGGTATCCGCAACAACAGCGTTACGCTGGTCAGGATGGGGGCCTGGACTACCATCATCGGGGTCGTCCTGAACCGCCTGAATGTGTATATGTTCACCTTCAACTGGCAGAATGGTCATGTTCACATCCCCCCCTTCAGGGAGATCATGATCGCCGTCACCGTCTACTCGATCTACATCATCACCTACCGGGCCATCCTGTACCGCTGGCCGATCCTGTTCAAATGGAAGACCCGCTACAGCGAGTACGCGGTACTTGATCCCCAGCCGGCAGCCATTGCCGAGGCCGAAGCAGCAGCAAGCAAGTAATACAACCGACTATCCTTCCGCCTGCACTGATCAGTACAGGCGGAAGGGTTCAGGAGATCGTCATGAAGCGCGCCATCATACTCACACTGGCAGGACTGTTCGGCTTGATTGCCGGTCAAGCCGGTGCGATCGACTTAAAAGATATCAGTTATGACACCAAAGAGGCCGGCAAGGTAGTCTTCAGCCACAGCAAACACCTGGCCAAAAAAGGGCAGCGTGGGACGCCCGCCTTCAGCTGCGCTACCTGTCATACGGGCAACAAAAGCAAAAAACATTACACCATGGCCGACATGTACAAAGGCCAATCCTGCGGTGCCTGCCATAACGGCAAGCAGGCCTTTGATGCCCACGAGTGCAGCAAATGCCACCAGGTAAAAGAGATTGTCTATCAGGTTAAAGAAACCGGCCCCACCCATTTCAGCCACAACAAGCACCTGGCCAAGGTCAAGGATTGTGCGACCTGCCACACCAAACTGTACAAGACCGGTAAAAACCCCACGGTCAGCATGGCCGAGATGGAAAAGGGCAAATCATGCGGATTCTGCCATAACGGCAAAAAGGCCTTTGGCGTCGACAAGTGCAGCAAATGTCACAAGAGCCCTGAGCTGACCTATAAGACACCACCGGTGCCCAAAGCAACCTTCAGTCATGCCTTCCACACCTCGGCTTACAGCTGCAAGGATTGCCATACCGGCATTGTCAAGCCGGATATGAAGAAGAACAAGCGGGTCAGCATGGCCGAGATGGAAAAGGGACAATCATGCGGTGCCTGCCATGATGGTAAAACGGCCTTCTCGGTCAAGGGTGACTGTGCCAAGTGCCATACCGGATTCAAACTGCCGGCAAAAATGACCTTTAAAAACAAAAAAGGCACGGTAATCGGCCACTTCAGCCATGATTTCCACACCGCAGCATATCAATGCAACGACTGCCATACCAAGTTGTACCCCTACGGCAACGGGAAACGAATCACCATGAAGCAGATGGAAAACGGCGCATCCTGCGGCGCCTGCCATGACGGGAAGTCAGCCTTCTCGGTCAAGGGCGACTGCCTGAAGTGCCATAAAAGCTCCTGAGATGCAATAGCCGGCAGGGGTGGCGCAACCCCCTGCCGGCGCTTTTTCAGAAGGACGGAACTGGAGGTGGATCATGTTCCAGAATATCGCAACACGCTCAATCGTTCCGGTGGGTCTGGCGGTAACCGGCTTTGTCGCCATCTGCTGTTTGAGTCTCTATTCAATCATGAAACAGGATATGATTGATGATTCAGCGCAGCATGGACGTAACATCGCCAATACGGTTGTGCTCTCCACCCGCTATGCCATGCTGCATAATGACCGTCAGCACCTGGGCAACATCATCGCCAACATCGGCCAACACCAGGGGGTAGAGCATCTGCGGGTGTTCAACCATGACGGTTTCATCACCTTCTCCCGAAATCAGTCAGAGATCGGCCACCAGGTCAACAAGAAGGTTGAGGGTTGCAGCGGCTGCCACAGCGGGTCAAAACCTGCAGAACAGCTTGCCGCTGAAAAGCAGACCCGTCGCTTCACTAACGAACGCGGCATTGAAGTGCTGGCAATGTCACAACCGATTTACAATGAACCCTCCTGCACCACGTCCTGTCATTACCACCCCTCTTCCAACAAGGTGTTAGGTATGCTTGATATCGGCCTAGACCAGGGGCCGCTTCAAAATTCTCTCGCACTGATGCGCTACCGTATGATAGTGTTTACACTTATGACGCTGGTTCTGACGGTGGGTGGTGTTGCTGCCCTGCTGAACCGTTCATTCTTCATACCGCTGAAGAAACTGGTCGCCGTGACCGGTTCTGAAGATACCGCGACATCGGAAAAACAGTTGGAATCCGGGTATGGTGAGCTCTCGCTGCTGGCCCGAAACTATCATAGCCTGATTGTACGTCTGAACGAAACCCGTGAAGCATTGAAACGCTGCCGCAGCTGCAACAAGGAAGGGGATGGAGGCGAAAAAAGCTGACCGTCCGGCGGCAGGTTGTCTCTTATACGCAGACAGCGGCAGTAGCGATAAAAAGGTGCAGCTCCATGACCACTCAGGAAGCCGGTAAAACGCTTACACCTGAAGAACAAAGGAAAGCGCTGCAGGATTCATTGCAACGTTTACGCACACGCTCCCATCAGGGCATGTGGGCCATAGCAGCCTTTGCCGCCATAAGCGTACCGGCCATGCTCAGCGAGCAGATCTTTCCACCTCTCACTCCTGAAGTAAAGAAGATGCTGGGAACCCCTCCCTCCAGCAACATGATCAGCGCCTTGCTGGTGGTCTATGCCTTTTCCGCCATCCTGCTGGTACTGGGCAGAATCACCAACGGTTCACCCAAGATGGTCTCATTCAGCCATATCGGCTACCTGATCTGTTTCTATGCCTTCTATTTTTTCTCCGGGGTGCTGCCGGAAAACTTCTGGGCGGTACTGGCTACCGGCATGACGATCTTAAGTCTGGAGAGTTATCATATCTGGACGCTGAGTTCTGCACGGATTCGCGAGGAGGAAGAGGCGCTGGCGCTGCTTGAGCGCAGGATGGGGCAAGGAGGAGGCAGTTAAGGCAGGCAGCCGGTTTCTTCCGGTGCCTGCTTCACGGCATGGCTTGGACAACTCATTTGGGCAGCAACTCTTGCTCGCGATCTCCGTCGGCAGCCGTTTTGAAATTTCTGATGCTCTTGCCCATGGCGGCACCGATATCCGGCAGGCGCCCGGCGCCGAACACCACCACCACGATTCCCAGTATAATCAACAGTTCCGGCATTCCAAATCCAAACATCTCAACTCTCCTTGAGCTCTTCGTTGATATGCAGCTGACAATGCAGACACCGCCGCAGGTACAGCAGAGACATGCCGTGCATATGAAAGTAATTGCCGCAGCGCGGGCATCTGACCACCGCGGAATAAAGAGCGGTGATAAATAAAATCACAACCCAGATGCCAAAGGTAATGGCCATACTGCGAAAGGTGGGAGAAATTTTGTTTGCAGCCCACATCGCCGGCATGTAGGCGAGAATGGTGACAAAGAAAAAGAGCCGGCGCTTGCGGATCAGGCGCATACCTGCATTAAAACGGTCCTGATCAACCTCGGTCGCCGACAGTTGTTCCGGCGGGAGAGGGTCAGCAGCTCCGGAAGCAGCGGGGCAAGTCGGTGACCCGCCCCCGTCGCTATGTATATCAGTCCCGTGCATTGGCCCGTACAGTCTGCTGCTGTCTGCTGCTTTCTTCTGCAGTCTTTTTGATCATGTTGTAGAGGCTGATAACTGCCGGGATGGTCTGCACAACCACCACCAGTGCCAGGAAACCGGCAAAGGCAAGCACCAGGATACCGCTGTTATAGGTAAGGCTGGTATCAACCACTTCTGCATGGCCGCCGGAGGCAAAGGCGGTGGTCAGGCTGAAGACAGACAGGGCAAGGGCCGAAAGGGTTAACGTTACTGATTTCATGGGTGCTGTTCTCCTTGTAAAGTATGGTGTAACCTGATTGACAGGCTATTTGCCGTGATGAGTAGCACCGGCAGGAGTTGAAGCTTCAGATGCGCTGAAAAGCGCTTTGACCATGGAGAAGAGCATGATGCCGGCCGGAATCGCCTGTACCATAACCACCAGCACACCGAAACCGATAAAGAACCAGATCAAAGGGCTGCCGCCATCCTGAAGAGCACCTTCTGATGCGAAGGCTGAGGTTGCACTGCCGGCGAGTAACGGGATCAAAAGGTTTGTAATTTTCGTTTTCATGACATCCTCCCTGAACTGCTCGGTTAATGTGTGATCAATGATCTTGTATAAGCACAGGGGGTGCCAAGCCTGATATTAAAGCAATATTTTTTATAACATATTGATATTAATAGACGTAAACTCGCCGGCGATAGTATCCGGGCCGGGCTGGCTTGCATGAGATGTATATTTTCAGCATGCATCACCCACAACGCAACATACTGACAACACCCTGAAATAGCTGGCTTTTAAACCTGCATTGGTTTTTTATACATCTTCCGGTATGTATGTGATAGCCATGCACCACCGCCTTCAGACAGGCAGTCGCTGTCCGTTCGCAACCGCCTGCATCCCTTCAGCACAACACGGCAACCGGATGATGAAGGTCATTCCCATTCCCAGATCACTTTCAGCCTTGATGGTTCCGCCATGGGCCTGAATGATACCGTACGAAACCGAGAGGCCCAGCCCGGTGCCGCCGGTGCCCTTGGTGGTAAAGAACGGATCAAACAGCTTGCCCAGCTGTTCTTCCGGCACTCCGCAGCCTGAGTCCGAAATGGTGACAACAACACCGCCGTCCGGCTCTCTTTCAGCACGTGTGATGATCTGCAGTTCTCCCCGTTTCTGATCCTGCATGGCCTGCCCGGCATTGATGAAAATATTGATGAAAACCTGTTTGAGCTGATTCTGGTCTGCCATGATCTCCGGCAAGTCACTGCCCAGCTGCCGCATGATGGCAACGTTCTGGAATACCGACTGGCATTCAACCAGACGCAGTGAATCAAGCAGCACCTGATTGATATCGCAGGCTGCCATCTTTGGCTGGTAATCACGGGCGAACTCCAGTAGTCCCTTGACAATCCCTGCACAGCGTTGAGCCTCGCTGCTGATGGTTTCAAGATCACCTTTCAAGGCAGGATCAAGGCGCTTATCCTTGGCTGCCAGTGAGCTGAAGATAAGGATACCGGAAAGCGGGTTATTGATCTCATGGGCAATGCCGGCCACCAGTTCTCCCAGCGATGCCAGCTTTTCGGTATGCACCAGCTGCATCTGCATCCGCTGTAATTGCTCACTCCGATCCTTGACTTTTTCCTCCAGGGTTCGGCCCCACTCCTCAAGATCATTGCGGGCTTGGCGCAGGTTATTGGTCATCAGCTGAAAGGCGCGCATCAGCTCACCCAATTCGTCATTTGAGGTAGGGATCATCTCACAGTCAAGCTTGCCCTGTGCCAGCAGGGCGGTATGACGCAAGAGTTCATTGACAGGGCGATTGACCAGATGAAGGGTAAAGAAGGTAAGCGATGCGCCCAGCAGAATGATCAGCAAAACGGTCAGCAGGATAATCCGGTTGCGGTATGAGGCGAGATCGGCCTGGAGGACATCCAGGGAAACGATGATATCCACCACCCCCAGCACCTTGCCGTTGGCGATATGGGCATGACAGTCTGCGGTTGAGCAGCCCGGCTCGTTTTGAATCGCCTTGGCCAGCCCCATGACCTGCCTGCCGTCAGGCAGTTTAAAAAATCGATTGCGCTCTTCCAGTGGGGGGCGCGTCAGGGTCTTTCCCGGTTTGTGACAGAGATCGCAGTGTACCGCCTTGCTATCAAGCTGACTGCCTATCTCGGACGCGACAGTTGAATGCACAATACTGCCGTTGCGGTTGATCAGCCGAATCCGTTCAATACCGGGTCGATTGGCAACCTCGTCAATCATCCGGTAGACAAGCCCGCGGTTGTCGAGCTGCATCTGATGACGGGTCATTCGGATAATGCTTGCGGCAAGATTGTCCAGGTCCCGGACCGTATTATTTACCAGCAGACGCTGCAGGTTGTTGATATTAACCCAGGCGAACAGCGTCATGAACAGCACCACCACCGTGCCGGTCAAAACCGTCAGCTTCTGGATCAGTGAAAAGCGCCGCGGCATGAGCGAGCGCAACAGATGATCAGGACTCAACATATTCCCGGGCCGAAATGCCGAGCTTCTTCATCATGGCCTGGAAGTTTGGTCGCAACATGCCGGTTTCTTCTGCGGCCCTGGTGATGTTGCCGCGATTACGCTGCAATGCGTTAATGACAAAGGCCTTTTCAATATCCTCCACCGCCTGTTCCCGCAAATGGCGCTTTGCTTCCTTCAGTTCTTCCGCATTCAATGGTACGACGCTGTAATCCAGCATGACCAGCTCGTTTGAACCGATGCTGAGTTCAAGGTCATCCGGTGTAATCTGGCTATCCTCGGCAAGCACCACGGCACGTTCAATGATATTCTCAAGCTCCCTCACATTACCCGGGAAACTATAGCTCTGAAGGACTTGCATGGCACCGGCGGTGACCCCCTTGATATCCTTACCCAGTTCTTCAGCACACCGCCTGACGGCATTTCCGACCAGCAGCGGGATATCGCCGGTGCGCTCGCGCAGCGGCGGCAGCTCAAGCGGGATGATATTGAGACGGAAGAACAGGTCCTCACGGAAGGTCCCCTCTGCGACCATATCCCGCAGGTTACGGTTGGA
>CAZOTC010000134.1:0-7615 GCA_964582605.1 uncultured Geobacter sp.
GTGTTGAAGATTTCCAATTCATCGTTCTATGGCGCCCAGCGTCAGATCCTGACGCTGCCCCATGCCATAATGATGCTTGGGTTTGTAACCCTGAAAAGTGTGGTGGTGGCAGCTTCGGTCAAGCAGGTCTACCAGCCTTATGGTTTGACTGAAAAACTGCTGTGGGAACATTCGTTTGGTGCCGGTCTTGCTGCCCGTATTATTGCGCAGGACCTGCGCAGGATTAATCCTGACGAGGCCTTTCTTGGCGGGCTTTTCCATGATATCGGTAAGCAGATCATGAACTATCTGGACAAGGACAAGTTTCAGGAAGTGATGCAGTTGAGCTATAACGAAGGCATATCGTTTGAAGCTGCCGAACGGATGCTGTTTCCCTATACGCATGAAGAGGCCGGCGCGCTGGTTATCAAGAAATGGAACTTTCCCGAGCATCTGATGAAAGCGGTGATGGCGCATCACACCCTTGAGCTTGCGGATGATGAAGATCCCTATCTGGTTAATCTTACCAATGTGGTCAGTCTTTCAAATCTGTTTTGTCACCGCTACGGTGTGGGGACAATGACGGCAGTTGAGGATCTGGATGTTGCGGCCAGTCAGCCGGCAACGAACCTCGGGCTTGATCAGGAACGCACCACTGCGTTGCTTGAGCGTTTCTTTGAGGCCTACACCAAAGACCAGTCATTCTTTACTTAGAGGTGTCTTCTTCTTCTTCAATATGTTCAAGGATATTTTTGCGATAGGTTCCGTCTGCCCGTTGGCGGGCCTCTTGAGAGATCTCAACGGTATCATCGGTTTCAACCTCTTCGTCGTGGTGATGCGATGAGAGATACAGACGGCGCAGTCGTTCCTGAGCCGTGGTACGTCGCTCAACTACTCCTGTCTTGATAACCCCCTGTACCGGTTCAGTCATTGTTCAGCTCCGCGTTACGCAGTTGATTTTACTGCCGGGAAATTGTTATACAGATCTTTATCGAGCATTCTAACAGATTACGAGTTACCAGACCATGATTCTTCCGATTCTCACATTTCCAGATCCGCTGCTTAAGCAGAAATCAGACCCGGTTACCATTATTACCAATGAGGTTGTCCAGCTTGCCAGAGATATGGCAGAGACCATGTATGATGCGCCTGGTGTCGGCCTTGCTGCCCCGCAGGTGGGGGTACTGAAACGGCTGGTTGTGATTGATGTGGCCGGAAAAAAAGAACCGCCCCAGCTGATTACCGCCATCAACCCGGTTATTATTCATGGTGAAGGTGAAACCTTTGAAGAGGAAGGCTGTCTCTCGGTCATAGACTTTTCTGCAAACGTAAAGCGTTATGAGCGGGTGGTGGTCAAGGCGCTGACCCTTGAAGGGCAGGAACGGATCTGGCATGCCGATGGTCTGTTGGCAGTGGCCTTTCAACACGAAATCGACCATCTGGACGGGCTTCTCTTTGTGGATCGACTTTCGCCGCTCAAGCGGGAGCTGTTTATCAAAAAAGCAAAAAAACGGAGTGCGCAATGACCGGTTGGCGGATTGTCTTTATGGGAACCCCCGGGTTCGCCTGTCCTGCACTTCAGGCTCTGCTTGATCGCGGCGAAGAGGTTATTGCTGTCTTCACCCAGCCGGATCGTCCCAAGGGGCGTGGGCAGAAGCTGCAGGCGCCTCCGGTCAAGGAACTGGCCCTGGCCCATGCCATACCGGTTTTCCAGCCATCCAAGGTGCGTGTTCCGGAGGTAATTGAACAGATCAGGGAGCTTCGTCCTGACCTGATTGTGGTGGTAGCCTTTGGGCAGATACTCCCCAAGGCGCTGCTGGATATCCCGCCTCACGGCTGTGTCAACGTCCATGCCTCGCTGCTGCCCCGCTACCGTGGTGCAGCGCCGCTTAACTGGTGTATTGTGAACGGTGAGACCGAGACCGGTGTAACCACCATGCTGATGGATGTCGGGCTGGATACCGGACCGATGCTGCTGAAGAAGAGCACGCCGATCGACCCTGATGAGGATATTGTGTCGCTGCATGACCGTATCTCCTGTCTTGGGGCTAAGCTGCTGGGGGATACGCTGGATGGCTTGAAGGCCGGTACGATTATTCCTGAGACACAGGATGACAGCGTGAGTTGTTACGCCCCGCTACTGAAAAAGGAACATGGTCTGGTTGACTGGCAGCGGTCGGCCCGGGAGCTGCATAATCAGGTCAGAGGATTATCAGTGTGGCCCGGGGTTGTCACCTGGCTGGATAATGCGCCGCTCAAAATCTACCGGACGGTACCCTGTCAGGGTAGCGGTGAGCCCGGCAGTGTGCTTGCCGCAGGCAGGGAGGGGATTGAGGTGGCTTGTGGTCAGGGCTCATTGCTGATTACCGAACTACAGGCTGCAGGTAGCCGCAGGATGGATGCGGGCAGTTTTCTGGCCGGACACCCGCTGGCGGTCGGTACAAAGCTGGCTGCTGCTGAGACCTCCCCGTGAGCGATGTCCAGGAACAGACTGCAGCACCCCGCAAACGGCTGTTTATCGCCCTGATGGGGTTGACCTGTGTGGTTCTGGTCGGGGCTATTTTTCTGGCCTGGTGGATTCCCAGTCGCGGTCTGGCAAATATCCATCCTGATCTGCCACGGATTGTCGGACTGGTGGTGCTGGCACTTTCCGGCTTTGCGATTCTTGGTACGGTCCTGCTGGTACTGACTACAGCGCTGGGTAAGGATATTTTCTTTACCCGCTTCATGCGTCTGATTGTGATT
Organism: uncultured Geobacter sp.; assembly: GCA_964582605.1. GTDB lineage: Bacteria > Desulfobacterota > Desulfuromonadia > Geobacterales > Pseudopelobacteraceae > Trichlorobacter. Next base: position 2,725 of record CAZOTC010000134.1, read on the forward strand.
AAGTTCCTGCTGCCGATGATTGAATTTGTCGGCAAGCTGCTGGGGCTTGACAAGGACCGCATTCGCCAGTCGTTCATCGCCATGAACAATTCGCTGGTTATCTCCCAGAAATATAAGGTCCGGCCGGACCGGATACTGATCCTGCTGCCCCATTGCATTCAGCTGTTTGATTGCGAGATCAAGGTGACCGGTGATGTCAACAAGTGTGTGCTTTGCGGCCGATGCGACATCAAGGGGCTGGTGGAGCTCGGGAGGAAATACGGCATAGATATTTCAGTAGCCACCGGGGGCACCCTGGCACGGAAGGTTATCGTTGAAAAACGTCCCAAGCTGGTGCTGGCAGTTGCCTGCGAGAGGGATCTTACCTCCGGTATCAAGGATTGCTATCCGCTGCCGGTAATCGGAGTCCTGAACCTGCGTCCTCACGGTCCCTGTTTTAATACCATCGTCGATGTGGAAGCTATTGATGCCGCACTGAAACAGGTGCTTGAACTTCCCCAATAAAGACCAACCTTCCTCGAACATCTGCAGAAATGAACGTATGATCAAGCAGTTCAGCATTCCATCAATGATGACGGGAAAACGCCTTGACGAAGTGCTGGCTCAGCTGGCAGGACTCAGCAAGGGTGAAGCAAGACGGATCATTGACCGTGGCGGCTGCGCGGTAAACCAGGTAATGGTCCGTGTTGCTTCACGCAGCTTGAAGGATGGTGACACTCTGACGGTTGGCATCATGCAGCCGGGAGAGTTTCGTGAGCTGTCGCTGCCGCCGGCATCTATTGTGTATCAGGACCGTGACCTGCTTGCGGTCAATAAGCCGGTTGGTGTGGCCAGCCAGCGTACGCCTTATCAGCTGAAGGGGACTCTGGAGTACTGGGTGGCAGAAGAGTTTGTGCGCCAGGGAATCAAAGAGCCGGTCCGGGTTGTCCATCGCCTTGACCGGGGGACATCCGGCCTGATGCTGTTTCCCAAACACCGTCAGGCGGCTGCCTGGCTTTCAGAACTGTTCAGACAGGGGGCGTTGCATAAGCGTTACCTGGCTCTGGTGACAGGAACCCCTGCAGATAAACAGTGGTCAGCAAACGGAGCGATCGGCAAGGTGGGAAGCGCCCGTTGGGGAGTGATCGCTGAAGGACGACACGCCCTGACCGATTTTAGCCTGCTTGCTGCTGCAGACGGCCGGGCATTGCTTGAAGCGCATCCCCGGACCGGTCGAACGCATCAGATCAGGGTGCATCTTGCAGCAGGCGGATTACCGATAGTGGGTGATACCACCTACGCAGGCAGTCCGGCAGCCCGGCTGATGTTGCACTGCATTGGCCTGGACTTTGAAAGCCGTAATGGGGTGCAGCTTGAACTGGAAGCGCCGGCCGATGACACCTTTGCCGGTATCTGCGGCAACTGCTGGCCTGCAACAGCTCCCGGTTAAAAATTCTTTGCAGTGCGGGGGGCTTTGTGGTACGGTGCCAGACTTGCAACTGGCCTGCCAACTGACTGAATTTATTCATATAGAGTTTGAAGAATATGCCAAAAATCATCTGTATTGCAAATCAAAAGGGTGGTGTGGGCAAGACAACGACTGCCATCAATCTGGCAGCAGCGTTGGCTGCTGCAGAGCGACCGACCTTGCTGGTGGATATTGATCCTCAGGGTAATGCTACCAGTGGAGTCGGGGTTGACAAGACACAACTGCAGCATTCCATCTATGATCTGCTGATCAATGAGGCTGATCCAGCTGCACTTGTGGTAGATACCGGTCATCCTTATCTGCATATCCTGCCGTCGACAGCTGACCTTGCCGGTGCTGAACTTGAGCTGGCCGCTGCCATCGGTAGGGAGCTGAAGCTCAAACAGGCTCTGGAAACGCTGCATGAACGCTACCGCTATATCTTGATCGATTGTCCGCCATCGTTAAGTCTTCTGACGGTGAACGCCATGACGGCGGCTGACACGGTTTTAATACCGTTACAGTGTGAGTTTTACGCTATGGAAGGATTGTCGCAGATTCTGAACACGATCAGACTCGTTCAGAAAGGGCTGAATCCGCGGATCGTGATCGAGGGAATTCTGTTGACCATGGCAGACGCCCGCAACCGGCTTTCTAAGGATGTGGAAGATGAAATCCGCAGCCACTTTCCGAAAGAAACCTTTGAAACGGTAATTCCGCGTAACGTCCGATTGTCCGAAGCACCCAGCCACGGCAAGCCGATTATCTACTATGACATTACCTCCCGCGGAGCTGTTGCCTACCTACAACTGGCCCGAGAGCTGATTCAACGTGAGGTTGCCCATGCTTAAAAAAGGTGGATTGGGCAGGGGAATGGCTGCACTGCTCCCGGTGATGGCACCTGCAGACGACAAGAATTATTTTCTTTGTCCTATAGAGCAGATACGGCCCAACCGCAACCAGCCGCGCCGTCAGTTTGCCCCGGAAAAGCTGGAAGAGCTGGCCGCGTCGATACGTGAAAAAGGGATTATTCAGCCGCTCGTGGTTACCAGAAAAGATGGCTGCTATGAGATTGTAGCCGGGGAACGCCGCTGGCGGGCAGCCCAGAAGGCGGGGCTGCGTGATCTGCCGGTGGTCATCAGGGACGTCAGTGATGATGCGATCTTGGAACTGGCCCTGATTGAAAATATCCAGCGTGAAGACCTGAACGCCATTGAAGAGGCCCAGGCGTATAAATCTCTGGTGGAACAGTTCGGCATTTCACAGGATGAAGTTGCTAAAAGGGTCGGCAAAAACCGTACAACAATCACGAATGCCTTGCGTTTGCTGAAGTTGCCTGAGGATGTGCAGAATGATGTTGTGGAAGAACGGCTGAGTATGGGGCATGCCCGTGCCCTGTTGGGGCTTGAGAGTGCCGAACTGATCCAGAAGGCGCGGCATGAGATTTTGCATCGATTCCTGAGTGTCAGAGCTGCGGAGGAACTGGTAAACAGACTTAAGCGAGGCATTCAGCCTGCTGCAAAGCCGGCTAAACAGCCGGATCTGTTAATGACATCACTGGAAGAGCAACTCCAGAAGCAGTTTCAGACACGTATTGCCATTCGCAGGAACAGCAGTGGAAAAGGGGCGCTGGAGATTCACTTCAACTCCCCGGATGAGCTGACGCGTATTGTGGATATGCTGCAGCTGTAAACCTGCTGTGTAACAGTACGCGGTACTTGGCTGTTACTTTTTGGTTGACAGGCGTCATACAACCGTGATACCTAACCAGCGTTTTACGCCTGATCTTCGGTCAGGCCTGTTTTTTTTGGATACAGTATACAAATATTACTGCATGGATTAAGGGGTTTGCCGTGATCACGCTCGATCTCGCATTTGTTGTCCAGATTGTAAACTTCGGACTTCTGGTTCTTGTTCTGAATATCTTTCTGTACAAGCCGATCAGGGGGCTGCTGGCCCAGCGGCGGCAGGAGATCCAGTCTGCCCGTGAACGTGCTGTTGCCGTTGATGATCAGGTGCAGGTGAAGGTTGCCGAGTATGAAAGCCGTCTGCGCGATGCAAAAGCCGAAGTTGGTGCAAGGCGTGCCGATCTGGTGAAAGAGGCTCAGGCTGAAGAGGCGAACCTCTTGAACAAGGCGCGTCAGGAGGCGGCTGCATCAATCAGTGCAGTGCGTGAGCGTGTTGCCAAAGAGTCTGCCGAGGCGCGTGCCCTGCTACAAAAGCAGGCCGAGGCCTTGTCCGGTGATATCTGTGAGAAAATCCTGGGGAGGAGTCTTTAAGCCCATGTTGAATCAGAATAGTCGCCACATACAAAAAATCCTCTCCTGTCTTGCGGTAACGGTTGCTGTGCTTGTGCCGGTGCTGGCTGTTGCTTCTGGCGGTGGTGAGCATCATGTTGATACTGCAGCCCAGATGAAAGACTTCGGCTGGCGCGTCATGAACTTTGTCGTACTTGCCGGTATTCTATTCTGGGCCATCAAAAAAGCAAATCTCAAAGGTTCTTTGGCCGAGCGACAGGAGCAGATCGAGAAGAATCTGGGAGAGGCACGCCAGGCTCGTGAAGCGGCTGAAGCAAAGTTGAAGGAGTATACGGAGAAGCTGGCCAAGGCTAATCAGGAGGTTGATGTACTCCGTGCAGCCATGCTCAAGGAGGCTGAGGCCGAGAAACAGCGGATCATTGCTGAAGCTCAGGCTGCCGCTGCTAAGGTGTCGGTGCAGGCCGCTCAGGCAGCAGATCAGGAAGTGTTAAAAGCGCGTACGGAGCTGCGTATCGAAGCTGCACGTCTTGCCGTCGAACTTGCCGGAGGTAAGCTTGCCGGTGCAGTACAGAAGGCTGATCACGATCGCTTTGTGCAGGATTATCTCGGGAAGGTGGTGTAACTGTGATCAATAACGCCATTGCCAGACGGTATGCCAAGGCGCTGGTTCAGCTTGGATCGGAACAGAGCCTTATCGAGCAGTTCAGTCGCGAGCTTCCGCTTGTAGACGAGTTGATTTCAGGTAATGCTGAGTTGAAGTCGGTTTTCGGAAATCCTGCCTTTACCTCTGAACAGAAGAAGCAGATCATGAGGCAGCTGGTTGCACGACTAGGCTGTTCTGATCTGGTGGGAAATTTTCTGTTACTGCTTGTTGATAAAAACCGTGTGGCCTTTTTGCCCTCAATTGTTGAGATCTACGGTAAGCTTGCAGACGAACAGTGTGGCGTTATTCGACCGGTGCTGACCAGTGCCTTTGAGCTTGATGATGCCCAGATTGGTGCCGTTAAGACAGCTTTGGAGCAAAAAACAGGCAAGAAAATAATACCACAGGTAAAAGTTGATAAATCATTGATCGGCGGTGTTATCACCCAGATCGGTGATATAGCCTATGACAGCAGTGTAAAAACCCAATTAGCACGGATTCACGATATACTACAGAAGGGGTAAACGCTTCTATGGAACTCAG
>CAZOTC010000135.1:0-7603 GCA_964582605.1 uncultured Geobacter sp.
TTGATGCTATGTTTTGTCTGGCTTGATTTTATACTTGTGTTATGTTAAAAAATACAATAAAAACAGCTAGTTGACGATATACATTAATCTGATTAATGAAAAATATGTGTGAGATTTTGTTTTGTAAAAATATATTTAAGGTAAATTTAATATTAATTTTATCTGATTTTTAAATGCGCCGCGTTGTTATGTGAACGTGATTTGGCAGAATGCCAAATACAGTCATGGCTACGGTAACGGTTGACAAAAGCAGCTGTCGGCATCTATCGTGATCCTGATCAGTTGTCTGCGGTTTTTAATAACCATGTTTGATGTTTGGCCGGTCGCAGACATTATATTTCGACACTGCCTGCGCTGCAGGTGCAGGTACAACAGGTTGCTTAATGCAGATCAAACCGGACAGCGCCACCACCGACAGATTGAACGTTGAAACAAACCGGCATACAGCATCGCTGTTGGCCAACTACGTAACCGGCATCCTGCTGGTAATTGCCGCCACGGTGCTGTGTGAGCTGTTCAGGCCGGTTCTGCTGCCGATCAACAAAATGATGATCTACCTGGTAACCGTTGTCCTGGCAGCGTTGCATACCGGGCTGGGGCCGTCGATCATGGTGGTGGTGCTGACCGGATTTCTGCATAACTATCTGTATGTGCCGCCGCGCTTTAACTTTGATTTTCAGCATAAGGAGTATCTGGCAACGTTTATTGGATTAATGGTGACCGGCACGGTGATCAGCTCTCTGGTCACCAAGGCCCGCCAACGGGCTGAAGCGCTCCGTCTTCAGGAATCCGAGACATCAAGTCTGTACCGTTTCAGCAGAGAATTTGTCTCGGCCATGGACCGGGATGCTGTCCTGTCTGCGGTGATCGCCAACATAGAACGGATACTTAATCTGCGGGCTGCCCTGTTTATTGAAACCAAAGGGCAGCTTGAGCTGGTTATTGCCAGTAGCGGGATGGCGCCGGACCCGCGTGAGTTGCAGGTTGCTGTGAAGACGTTTAGCACGGATCAGCCGACTGAGCTCTATCAACCGTTTGTCGGGACCTTCTGCTGCTACCCGCTTGGCACCTTGCAGCGGTGTCGCGGGGTGCTGGCAATACATCTGACCGACAGCTGTTCCAGGCCGTTCAACCAGGTCAGGCGTCTGCTTGAGGCATTTGCAACCCAGACCGCCATTGCCCTGGAGAGGATTGAGCTGGTTCATCAGGCAGAGCTTGCGGATAATCTGCGTGCGCGTCAGAAGCTGGAACGGGCGCTGCTTAATTCGGTTTCCCACGATCTGCGCACCCCCTTGTCCACCATTACCGGGGTATTGAGCAGTATCCTTGAGGAAGGAAAGCGTCTCAGTCCCACGGTGTACCGCGAACTGCTTGAAAATGCCCGGGACGAGGCAGACCGGTTGAATCGTTTTGTCGGCAAACTGCTTGACATGACACGGCTTGAGGCCGGGGCGATGGTCTTGAAACGGGAACCTTCCGATGTCGAGGACCTGATCGGCTGTGCGCTGGATGCCATGGAACGGCAGCTGGCCGGTCGGCAGGTGAAGGTGATCACACCGCCGGGATTGCCTCTGGTTGATCTGGATATGGCGCTGATGCATCAGGTCATGGTCAATCTGCTGGACAATGCGGTCAAGTATTCACCTGACGAGAGTGTCATAGAGATTGAGGCCTGCTGTACGGAGGAGACGCTGCAGATAACGGTGGCTGATCAGGGGCCCGGTGTCCCGGAAGATAATCTGCCGCGGATATTCGATAAATTTTACCGGGTGCCGGTGCCCGAAGGTATAAGCGGCACCGGTTTGGGGCTTTCGATCTGCCATGGTATTGTTGAAGCGCATGGCGGTACGGTTACTGCTAAAAACAGGGAAGGGGGCGGCCTTGCCGTTACTCTTGCACTACCTCTGAATCCAACGTCACCAATAAAAGGATAGGGAACAGAATGACCGTTGAACAACAATCCGAAGAGTCTGTCCGGATATTAGTAGTTGATGATGAGAAGACCATCCAGAAGTTTTTGTGCAGGGTGCTGGAGGCGGAAGAGTTTAGCGTCAAGATCGCTGAAAACGGTAGCGCAGCGCTTCTGGAGAGCGCACTGTTCAGGCCTGATCTGGTCCTGCTGGACCTCGGGCTGCCGGATATGGACGGCATCGATCTGATCGCCCGGCTGCGGGAGTGGTCTCCGGTGCCGATTATTGTGTTATCGGTGCGTGAACGGGAGGATGACAAGGTGCGGGCGCTGGATGCCGGGGCTGATGACTACCTGAGCAAGCCGTTCGGCATTGCAGAACTGCTGGCCCGTATCCGGGTCGCTTTGCGCAGGGTGGTCCAGCCCCCTGAACCGGTGTTCAGGTCAGGAGAACTGCAGATAGATCTTGCCGGTCGCAGTGTGAGCGTACAGGGGAATGAAATTGTACTGACTCCGACTGAATATGACATCCTGCGCCTGCTGGTATCCCATGCAGGCAAGGTGGTGACCCACAACCTGATTCTCAAACAGATCTGGGGAGATGCAGACAGCAATCAGTTACAGCTGCTGCGGGTCAACATAAGCAATCTGAGACATAAGCTTGAGCCCAGTGCATCCCGTCCGCGCTATATTGTTACCGAACCAGGGGTAGGGTATAAATTACGGATCATTGACTGAACAGCAGAAGGAGGCAGACAATGCCCTATCAGCCTGGGCAGCATGCGGAAAACATGTTCTTCATTCCCACGGGAAAGATCTGCAGACGTCCGCCGGTATTCTGCGCTGCCGGGAGTACCGTGCGTGAGGCTGCAAAGATCATGCAGGACAGGAACATTACCTGCGTAGTGGTCTCGGATGAAGACCGTCCCAGCGGGATCTTTACCGTGCGTGACCTGAACAGGGTCACCGCTTCGTGCAGCGGAAACCCGGCTGACCTCCTGTTACGGGATTGTATGACCCCGCGGCTGATCACCTTGCGGGAGGACGCCTATCTCTTTGACGCAATATCATTGATGTCGCGTCACAATTTTCATCGTGTCGGTGTGGTCAACGACAACGGCGAGCTGGTGGGGGTGCTGACCGATACCGACCTGCTTTCACTGCAGACCAGGACACCGCTCTACATGTTGAGCGAAATTGAGCGGGCCGAAAGCATTGAACAGTTGCAGCGTATGAACGCACGGCTGTTTGAGATGATCAATCTGGTCTACCAGGGGGGGTTGAGATTCGCGGGGTGGTGCAACTGATCGCCTACTTTAATGATGCCTTCACCCTGCGTTTGATACAGCTGCTGGAACAGAATGAAGGCATTGCGCTGCCGCCGGGGGTAGCCTACCTGAGTCTGGGCAGCGAGGGGCGTCATGAACAGACCCTGCGTACGGATCAGGACAGTGCTCTGGTGTACCGGGACGATTTTCCACCTGATCAGATGCCTGTTCTGGAGCGTTTTGCCGGCCGACTGATTGACTGCCTTGAGCTGCTGGGGGTGCCGCGTTGCCCCGGCAATACCATGGCCACCAACCCCCAGTGGCGTCATAGCATGACGGAATGGATGTCGATTCTTGAAACCTGGATCAGCACCCCCCTGCAGGACAATGTGGTGAACTTCGGCATGTTTCAGGATATGCGGGTGATGCACGGCGAGCTTTCGTTTGAGGCGGAGCTGCGGGACCATATCTACAAAACAGCACACAGTATGAGCCTGTTTTTCCCCAGCATGGCACGCAACATCGTGCGCTTTAAGCCGCCCATCGGGATGTTCGGGCGTTTGCTGGTGGAAAAGAACGGACCGGGGCGGGGCAAGATCGACCTCAAAAAGGGAGGGCTGTTTGCCATTGTGCGCGGCATCAGCCTGCTGGCTTTGGAGGTTAACATCATTGGCGGCAGTACCTGGGAGAAAATCGAGCGGCTGCGCCACACCAGTCTGCTGTCTTCAAAAGATCTGGATGAAATCGAAGAGTCATTCAACACCCTGATGAAGATGCGTCTGGGGCGGCAGCTGGCGGCGCGCACCGCCAATCAGGAGGCGGATAACTACGTCGATCCGCTGGTCATGCTTGAAAAAAACCGGGTGCAGTTACGTGCTGCGTTACGAGGAGTAGAAACACTGCTGAAGATCATGCGCAGCCACTATCAGCTGGATGTGATTGCACGTTAAATCGGGAACCGGCCTCAATAAACTGCCGGTAGAGTAGAAACAGAACAGGCTGCCTGAAAATTTCAGAGCAGCCTGTTCTGTTACATCATTTTATCCTTCCAGCTTGTCCCAGGAGTGCGGGATCTTCTCCGGGAAGCTGTAGAGTACCAGACCTTCACGGGTGCCGATATACAGGCCGCCTTCTGCCTCATGCTTGTAACCGGCCCAGTCATCAAAGGATATTTTGTTGAAACAGTCCTCATAGATGATGGTCTTGGTCTTCTTGGTCGGTTTTTCTTCAAGTTCCTTCTTTGCCAGGGTAAATCTGCTCTGAGCCGCCAGATGGGGCTGCTCGTTCTTGATCTCGGTAAACATGACCTTCCTGAAGATCTTGCCCGGACGGTGGGTTGCATACCAGGCGTACTCAGCAGGGGTCAGGTTGGACAGGATCAGAAACTGGATCGGGGCGATCACCATGTACAGGCGGGGAACCCTCGCAGTTGTTGTCTGTCCGATGGTCTGACCGACCTGATCCGGGGTCATCAGTTCGTGGCAGCCATGATTGGTGTAGCTGAAGAGCTGCTTCGGGCCTGTCAGCGGGAGCACTTCGCCGCCGGTCTTGATCAGGTTGCAGCTTTTGTAGGATGAAACCGGAATGATGCTGAAGGCCCGGTTGGACAGGGCTGTTTTGGTCGTGCTGCCGGATTTGACCGAAGCCAGTGCGGAAACGGAATCTGCATAGGCATCACGCCAGCCGCCTTCATCCAGAAAACTGAAACCGGGTTTGTTGTCAGCTACAGTCAGATCAATCATCACCCGACGGCCACGGAAGTGCTTACCTGAGCCGGGGCTGCGGTGGTGTGCCAGTCCGCTGACATCAAGGGAAGTGGCGGTAACATCACCGGTTGGTACGGTCAGAATCAGATTTGGATCACTCATAATTGGAAACTCCTTTGTAAAGAGTATAGCTATTTATTACCATTTTTCCACTGACCGGGCTACATCTTTGCCAGTAGCGGCACGATCAGCAGTGACACGATGTTGATGATCTTGATCATCGGGTTCACCGCCGGGCCGGCAGTATCTTTGTACGGGTCACCTACGGTGTCGCCGGTAACGGCAGCCTTGTGGGCCTCGCCACCTTTGCCGCCACAATGGCCGTCTTCAATATACTTCTTGGCATTGTCCCATGCGCCGCCGCCGGTGGTCATGGAGATAGCCACGAAGATACCGGTCACGATGCAGCCGACGATCACACCCCCCAGGGCCTTGGGGCCCAGGGTAAAGCCGACGATCACCGGGGCGGCGATCGGAATAATACCGGGGATGACCATCTCTTTCAGGGCGGACTTGGTCACGATATCCACGCAGGCAGCATAATCAGGCTTGCCGGTGCCTTCCATGATCCCTTTGATCTCGCGGAACTGACGACGAACCTCCTCAACCACGGCACCGCCTGCCTTGCCGACCGCCTCCATGCACTGGGCTGCAAAGTAGTAGGGCAGCATGCCGCCGATGAACAGACCAACGATAACGTACGGGTCGGCCAGGTTGAAGTCGATGTTTTTGCCCACCAGCTTCAGCTCGTCCACATAGGAGGTAAACAGGATTACGGCAGCCAGACCGGCGGAACCGATGGCGTAGCCTTTGGTAACGGCCTTGGTGGTGTTGCCGACTGCGTCCAGCGGATCGGTCACAGCGCGGACCGAGTCATCCAGCTCAGCCATCTCGGCAATACCGCCGGCGTTATCGGTGATCGGGCCATAGGCATCCATGGCAACCACGATACCGGTCAGTGACAGCATGGAAACAGCAGCAATGGCGATGCCGTAGACACCGGCACAGTTAAAGGCCACGATGATACCGGCAGAGATGACGATAACCGGCAGGGCGGTGGACTTCATGGAAATGCCCAGACCGGCGATGATGTTGGTGGCATGGCCGGTGGTGGAAGCCTGGGCAATATGCTTGACCGGGCCGTACTCCGTAGCGGTGTAGTACTCGGTAATCCAGAAGATGGCACCGGTTACAGCCAGACCCACCAGGGCGGTAACAAACAGCATGTTTGCGCTGAAGGTCTCACCGGCAGCATTGGTGATACCGGCCGGGAACATCTGGGCCGTAACAAAATAAAAGGCAACAGCTGCAAGGGCGCCGGATACGATCAGGCCTTTGTACAGGGCGGGCATGATCTTCTGGCTGGCACCCAGCTTGACGAAGAAGGTGCCGATGATTGAGGTGATGATGGAGATGCCGCCCAGGATCAGCGGGTAGCTGACCGCAGCGCTGTTGTTGGTGAAGGCGATGGCCCCCAGCAGCATGGCAGCGATCAGGGTTACGGCGTAGGTCTCAAACAGGTCGGCGGCCATGCCGGCGCAGTCACCCACGTTGTCACCCACGTTGTCGGCGATAACTGCCGGGTTGCGCGGGTCATCCTCTGGGATACCGGCCTCAACCTTGCCCACCAGGTCGGCTCCCACGTCAGCACCCTTGGTGAAGATACCGCCGCCCAGACGGGCAAAGATCGAGATCAGCGAACCACCAAAACCCAGGCCGACCAGCTGGCTGACCACATCCTTGACCGGTGCACCCGGCATAAGTTTCTGCAGTATGAAGTAATAACCGGCTACACCCAGCAGGCCCAGGCCGACCACCAGCATACCGGTGATGGCGCCGCCCTTGAAGGCCACATCAAGGGCCTTGTGGATGCCGGACTTGGCTGCTTCGGTGGTGCGGATGTTGGCCCGTACCGATACGAACATGCCGATAAAGCCGGTCAGGCCGGAGAAGATGGCGCCCACGGCAAAACCGATAGCGGTCTTCATGCCCAGGCTGGCGGCCAGGGCAACAAACATGATCGCGCCCACCACGGAAATGATGGTGTACTGACGTTTCATGTAGGCGCCGGCACCTTCCTGGATGGCCGCTGCAATCTGTTTCATCCGTTCGTTACCCTGGGGTAACCCCAGAATCCATTGGGCCGAAACCAGGCCATAGGCAACGGCTGCCGCGGCACAGGCCAGGGCAAAGTACACTGCATACTGTTCCATACTCAACAATCCCCCTGTTTCTATGAACTGCAAATTCTACAACAAAACCTGAAAAAATTAGTGTACCGACCGGTTGTTGTCAACCTATTTTATACAGTAAAAAGCAGTTAGCCATTGCCGATCAATAAAGTTGGAAATAACAGCATGCGAATAGAGCTTATGTGGCGTTTTCATGATGACTGATACCAGCGCTACAGCTAACTATCATTCATTATTTGATTAATTCTGATCTGAAAATAATAAACACTGTTTTGTTTAAGCGGTTTTAAAATAAAAAAAGGGGAGGCTTGCGCCTCCCCGATTGCATTCCACACTGTCCCTGTCAGGTCAGAATCAATTAGTGATCGACAGCCTTTGCCATGCCCAGGCCGGTATTCTGGCGGACATAGATTTCGTCCCACATCTCTTCTGCCTTCTTGCAGGGGAACATCAGGGTTGCCAGGATGG
>CAZOTC010000136.1:0-3407 GCA_964582605.1 uncultured Geobacter sp.
CTTACTACCTCCTGTTTTGGTTTTGTGTCTACACAACGTCGAAGCGCAGATGCAACGGCGAATGAAATCTGAAAAACATCAAAGAAAACAGCATAATATAAAATATGCCGTTGACTTACACTAAAGTAGAACCGAATTTTACTCAAGCGGGTTGCCGGAGTCAAGCCAATTTATACAGTTTTTTGCATAACGTTTTCGTGGCAGTAAATAACCTCAAGCAGTGACAGCCCGTGGGGGGGGGCAGTAACCCCTCCGCGCTGGCGGTCCGGCTGATCCAGCAGGCTTGCAACATGTTCAGGGGAAAAACGTCTGCGGCCCACATCAACCAGAGTGCCGGCCATGATTCGTACCATATACTTCAAAAAACCGGGCCCTGTTACATCAATGGTTATAAACGGACCGTTCCTGCTGATGGTTACGCTATCTATTCTGCGTCGACTGGTTATTGCGCTGCAGTTGGCCCCCCGGAAGGCGGCAAAATCATGTTCTCCGATAAAATAGCAGGATGCGCGCTGCATCGCCTCCAGATCCAGTGAGTCACGAATGTGCCAGCTGGTTCGGCGCTGAAGCGGCGCGCGTACCGGCGCATTATAGATGGTATAACGATACGTCTTGGACCGGGCACCACCGATGGCACGAAAGTCGGCCGGCACCTCCTCTGCAGACTGCACTGCAATATCATCCGGCAGATGTGAATTGACCCCGTCCACGAAGGCTTTGAGAGGAATCGCGGATTCAGTGCGGAACACAGCCGGCATAGCCACCGCATGCACCCCCGCATCGGTGCGGCCTGAAGACTGCACCCGTACCCTCTGCCCCAGTATCTTTGCCAGGGCCAGCTCAACGGTTTCCTGAATAGAAGGGCCGTTGGCCTGTTCCTGCCAGCCGCAGTAGTTGGTGCCGTCGTATTGAATTATAAGTTTTATAGTTCTCATAAACGAAGTGTTACTTGATCCTCACCGGGTTTCAAATCTGTAGCCTACTCCATATACTGACTGGATCATATCGCAATCCACCCGTACAGCAGAGATCTTTTTACGAAGGTTTTTGATAAAGTTATCAACGGCACGGTCATTCAAAGCACGTTCATCAGGGTAAACACTGTTCAGGAGCTGTTGCCGGTTGTAGACCCGGCCCGGATGGGATGCCAGATAGTTGAGCAGTCTGAATTCTGCAGCCGTCAGATGCAGGTCGTAACCATCCAGCGTTGCGCGGTAGCAGGCTTCATCAAGCTGCAGTCCGGGAATAATGCGTGAACCGGCCGTACCGATCCGCCTCAGGACGGTTTTGACCCGGGCCACCACCTCACGGGGGCTGTAGGGCTTGCAGATGTAGTCGTCTGCCCCCAGTTCCAGACCCAGCAGCCGGTCGATCTCCTCAATCCGCGCTGTGGTCATGATGATCGGTACGGAGGAGAACCCCCGGATCTCCCGGCAGATATCCAGTCCGCTTTTCCCCGGCAGCATCAGATCCAGCAGTACCAGTACCGGTTTGTGCTCACGCACCCAGGATACAGCGGCTGAACCATCAGTCAGCAGCTGTGGGTGGTACTGCTCCAGCCTGAGATAGTCAGCCAGTACTTCGGCTGTTGGCAGCTCATCTTCAACAATCAGAATAGTATCAGTCATCAGCTTCTCCTGTGCAGTGGCAGATCAACATGAATCCTGAGCCCGCCAAGCGGAGACGGTTGGGCCGAGATGATGCCATCATGGGCTTCAACGATGTTTCGGCAGATTGCCAGGCCAAGCCCGGAGCCTCCGGTGGACCTGCTCCGTGATGAATCTACCCGGTACAGACGTTCAAACAGTCTTCCCTGTTCGGTCTCAGGTACACCCGGGGCTGAATCATCAAAGTCAATCCGCACCCTGCTGTCATGCTGATATACGCTAATCCTCAGCATTCCACCCGGGTCAGTGTATTTCAGGGAGTTGTCAAGCAGGTTGGTGAACAGCTGCTGCAGACGCTCTGCATCACCGAAAACCGGGATGGCACCGGCGTACTCATACTGAAGCGCAATCTGCCGTGCGTTGAACTCAGGCTCCATGATTGTGATGGTCTGCTGAAGAGGTTCGGCAAGATCCAGCTGTTCCTTTCGATAGGTCTGGGCCCCCACATCCGACATGGATAACTGATGAAGATCATCGACCAGCCGGGCAAAACGGAGGATCTCGTGATGGATTGCCCTGATTGCATCCGGTGTCGGCTGCCGCACCCCATCCTGTAGCGCCTCAACCTGACTCCGTAAAGAAGTAAGCGGTGTCCGTAGTTCGTGGGAGATATCAACCACCCATCGGCGCCGTGCCTCTTCGTTATGTTCCAGCGCCAGTGCCAGTGCATTAAAGTCAGCGGCCAGCTGCCCCAGCTCATCATTTGAGCCAGCCGGTACACGAATTTGATAGGCGCCCAGGGCAAGCGCGCGGGTTGCGCTGGTCAGGTTTTTCAGCGGTTTTACCAGCCTGCGGGCAACAAGCAGTGAAATCAGGCTTGAAATGGTGATGACGATGACAACGGTTGCCAGCAGGGTCTGCTGCTGCTGCTTGAGAAAGTGCTGTTGAGCAGCGCCGATCGGCTGCCGTTGGGGCAGCAGCCCAAGAAATCCGACAATTCGGGTGTTATGCCGTATCGGATACAGCACGGCATCGCTCAGCGGCCCTCCACCGATAAGCAGCTCCTTATCAGCTGCTGCAAGCAAAAGACGCTGGTCAAACTGCCGGGCAATCTGAGGCGGCAGCATGCCGGTGGATTGCGGTGAGGCCTCGGTTGAAGGCAGGGGAAGGGCGGATGCGGAATCCTGATACAGGCTTGCTGCTGTTATCTGCCGCCAGCGCTGCAGGTCCGTGCGCAGGAGCTGCCAATTGCCTGCTCGCATATACTCCTGCTCAAGTGCCTGTACCAGCCGCGGGATACCATCATGCTCGATTTCGTTGATGTACTGCATGAATCCACGATGAATGCTCCACTGCATAATGGTGGTTGTGACAATAACCGCCAGTGTGCTGGCAAGCACCAGTGATGCAAGGATTTTTGTGGTAATACCGGTCTGCACGCGACGCTCCCCCCAACAGAAACAACGTGGCTCCAATTCTCAGATTTTTGCCTGTATCTGCAAACAATTTCTGCCTGCCAGCCGAAAAAAATACATTTACTCCATACTTGCAACACAGTTCAGGTGCAGGTTGTTCATAACGGCGCCAGTGCAGCCGACAGATCGCGGGAAAGGAGCACCACCATGGTCAGCAGTGTCAGCAGTTCAACTTCAAACGTAATAATGATGAAACCGAGTGAACCAACCCGGCCACAGGCGCCGACTGCGCCTCCTGGCGGAAATATCGAGAACCGGCAACCGCCTCAAAAGCCTTCAGAGCCGTCAAAGCCGGCCAACTCCACCATAAGCTTTTTCGCCTGAC
>CAZOTC010000136.1:3507-7600 GCA_964582605.1 uncultured Geobacter sp.
AGACGGTGATCCGCGCCTGCTCATGCCGCACCTTGTTGCCTGGCTGCATGATCTGCTGCTGTTCAGTCTGATTGCCGGCTCAGGGGCTGCTGTTGGACGACTGGCGCCTGAAAAACAGAGCAGTGTCAGCAGCATCACCAGGGTTATTCTGGCAGCATCCGGTATGCTGCTGGCGCTCTATCCGCAGACACTGCGGGAGTACCTCTCCTTTCCGGCCAATATCTTCCTGTCAGACAGCAGCAGTATCGGGGTTACGCTGTTTGAATACCTTGGGATACGGAGATTATGGCCCCTGCCAGGGACACTTATGCTGTTTGCTGTTGCCCGGTATCTTCCGCTCAAACGGATAACACTGCGGGCAGGCCTGCTTGCGCTGTCTCCGGTTATTCTGGCTGGCCTTGCAACGCTGCCCGGGACTCCTCACCCGGTCATGTTCAGTCTCATACAGTCGCTGAGCGGTACGGCTGCCGGTAGCAGCAGGGCTGTACCATCCCTGCGTCCGTCTTCCGGCAGCACGGCTACACCGCTGCAGGCTGCAGCTGACACCATGCCAAGACTATCCTCGGAACTGACAGCAGACCGCGTCTTCATTATTGTGCTGGAAGGGATATCATCGGCTGAATTTGAAGGCAGGTTTCTTAATCGCCAGTCCCGTTTTCTGGAAAGGGTGCAGGGCAGATACAGCTATTTCAGCAAGTACCACACCACCAACCTCGACTCCTATACCAGCCTGATCGCCATGCTGACATCTCAGCAGGTTCCGTATCGCTGCTATGCCGAGCCGCATCGCTATGAAGCGGTGAACCGGTCTGCAAACCTTGTCAGCAGCCTGAACAGGCGTGGCTATTACAGTCTGTTCACCAGCACCTATGCGTATCAGCCCTACATACCGGTGAAAAATGACTGGAGACGGATCATGTTGCGCAGCGACCTTGGCCAGCAGAGCGGCATGGTAACAGTCGGCTCCAGCCGTATGGAAGAGGCGGTTGAAGACCGGGCAGCCATACCTGCCATCGTTGAGACCGCTGCCAGCCACAAAAAAACGCTGGTTATGGCTGAGCTGGTCTATGGCCATACAACAGAGTGGCAGGCAAAAACCAGAATAGAGCCACTGGACTATTACGACCGCTATCTTGCCGAGTTTTTTGACGCCCTGCAGGCCAAAGGTCTGGACAGGCGCAGTCTGTTCATCGTGGTTTCCGATCATGGAGACCGCTCAAAGTCAGACACGGCAGACAATTACCGGGTGCCGCTTTTGATAGCCGGAGGCGGGGTGCAGGCGGTTACGGATTCACGCTTCCGCAATCACCTTGACCTGCAGCAGATAACCATGGCCTATCTGAACGGCACCCCGTTACCGCCTGCCCGTGAAAAACAGTTTGCCGTTGGCTCAACTGAACGCTGGATTTATGGGGAGCTGCGAGCAAACGGTGACCATCTGTTTATTGATGATCGCAGCGGCCGGGTGCTCCGTGCAGCAGGGGCCATCTCCCCGAATCAGGTTCAGCAGGAGTTTCAGCAGTATCTGAACCGTTTCGGATCGCAGTTCGGCAGCTGATTCGTCTTATCTGGCATATGGAGAAGATCTTATGATCTATTCAATTCACCGCATTATTATCAAACGTCTTGTTGTAACGTGGTTACTGGTTTCAGCCGTGCTTGGCGGTCTGGCAACACAGATCGCCTCCATGCACAATGATGAGCGCATCCTGAAAGTTGCCATTGGGGAGGGTGAAAAACTGGCCGGCATGCTTGATACCTCAAGCCTTGATAACGGGGTACCGTCAGATGGAAAGCTTGCTGCCACATTTCAGCAGCTTGTGGCCTCTACCCTGGCAATGGGGGAGCTATATAACGCCAAAGGCCAAAAACTGCTTGAGGCAACTGGCCGCGCTGCAACCGGCAAAATGCTCCATGAGCTGAGGACGCCATCTAGCGTGCGTTTCAGGGCAGAGGTTGACTATCAGCGCCGGATGGTAGCCGGCCAGCCGATGCTGCTGTTCATGCTGCCGGTCAAGGATCATACAGGAACGATCATTGCGTACTTCAAAGGTGCTTTAGCCGTGGATCCCGCAACCATAAAGGCACTCAAGAACGATCTGGTTATGACCGTCGGCATTGTTCTGGCTGCGGTGCTTGCAAATACAGTCATCCTCTATCCGGTCATCCTGCTGCTGAATCGGGAGACGATTGCTTTTTCACGTCGAGTCATCAAGGGCAATACCGAGCTGATGGCGGTGCTGGGCAGCGCCGTTGCAAAGCGGGATTCAGATACCAACAGCCATAACTACCGGGTCACCCTCTATGCTGTTGCACTGGCTGAGGCTGCTGGGGTGCCGGTCGGTTCCATGCGTGAACTGATTGCAGGAGCCTTTTTGCATGATGTTGGTAAAATCGGTATAAGCGACAGCATACTGCTCAAGCCGGGACGCCTTACGCCTGAAGAGTTCGATGTCATGAAAAGCCATGTCACCCTGGGGGTGGACATACTGCAAAATGCAAGCTGGCTTACCATTGCCAGGGATGTGGTCGAATACCACCATGAGAAATTTGACGGCAGCGGGTACAGCCAGGGTCTTAAAGGCACCGGAATTCCGCTGATAGCCCGGATATTTGCCATTGTTGATGTGTTTGATGCCTTAACGTCGCAACGTCCCTATAAAGAAGCTATGCCACTGCAGCAGGCGCTGGAAATAATCAGAAAAGACTCCGGCACCCATTTTGATCCGCAGCTTGCAGGCATATTTACAGCCATTGCCCGACAGCAGTATGCGTATGTTACCAGTGCAACAGAAGAACAGATGGAAAGCAGGCTACAGTTGCTGCTGGAGAAGTACTTTTCCGCATAAAATACATTTCCCGCATCGTTACAACACAATTGGCAGCTATAACCTCATGCCGCTTCAGACGGATCTGCCTCCCCGGCAACCGGGACGACGGTGCCATCAAAATCGCTTGCACGGTTGGACAACCTTCAATACATATCACCGGCATACGTGTACAAAGACAGGGTGCCTGAAACCATTGATCTTGATCTGCTGTATGCGCAGTTCTGTCTGAGAAAATCAAAACACCCCCGGATCAAAAACGATCAGGGGGTGTTTTGCTGTGTTACGTAGTTTTTTTGTGGCTACTTATTTTTCCAAAAGTATCCGCAGCATCCTGCGCAGCGGCTCGGCAGCGCCCCACAGCAGCTGGTCGCCGCAGGTAAAGGCCTGCACATACTCGGGTCCCATCTTCATCTTACGCACCCGGCCGACCGGTACGGTCAGGGTGCCGGATACGGCAGCCGGAGTCAGACCGGCCAGGGAGTCAGCCTTGTTGTTGGGGATCAGTTTGACCCACTGGTTGTCGTTGGCGATAAGCTGCTCAATCTCGGCCAGCGGCAGATCCTTGGTCAGCTTCATGGTAATGGCCTGGCTGTGGCAGCGCATTGCGCCGACCCGCACGCAGATACCATCCACCGGAATCGGGCTGGTTGTGCCCAGAATCTTGTTGGTCTCGGCAAACCCTTTCCACTCCTCACGGCTCTGTCCATCCTCAACCTCGCGGTCGATCCAGGGCAGCACGTTGCCGGCCAGCGGGAAGCCGAACTCCTTGGTCGGCATGGAACCGTCACGCAGGGTCTCGGTAACCTTCTTGTCAATCTCAAGGATAGCGGAGTTGGCGTCCTTCAGCTCTTCAGCCACCACACCGTTCAGAGTGCCCATCTGGGCCAACA
Organism: uncultured Geobacter sp.; assembly: GCA_964582605.1. GTDB lineage: Bacteria > Desulfobacterota > Desulfuromonadia > Geobacterales > Pseudopelobacteraceae > Trichlorobacter. The sequence goes on from CAZOTC010000136.1 coordinate 7,229, forward strand.
GCTCGCGCATATTGGGGGCGCCGGCACCGGAGGCTGCCTGATAGGTCATGGAGGACATCCACTCCACCAGACCGGCCTTGAACAGGCCACCCAGACCCATCAGCATCAGACTGACGGTACAGTTACCGCCGACATAGTCCTTGATCCCCTTGGCCAGGGCATCATCAATCACGTTGCGGTTGATCGGATCAAGGATGATGACGGCGTTGTCTTCCATCCGCAGTGTGGATGCCGCATCGATCCAGTAGCCGTTCCATCCCTGCTTGCGCAGTTCAGGGTGAACCGCCTTGGTGTAGTCGCCCCCCTGGCAGGTTATAATCACATCCAGCTTCTTCAGTTCTTCAATGTCATCGGCCTTCTTGAGGGTGCCGC
>CAZOTC010000137.1:0-1977 GCA_964582605.1 uncultured Geobacter sp.
TTCTGGGTGCATGATTTACGCTTAACGATGCTGATGCATCCTTTCCAGCCGGCGCTTGTGGGAAAAGATCTGTCCCGCTACCGCGATCCGGACGGCAAACTGCTGTTTGTTGAAATGAACAAACTGGTGCTTGATCAAGGCAATGGGTATGTTGATTACCAATGGCCCCGTCCCGGTACCGCCTTGCCGGTGCCCAAACTTTCATTTGTACAACTTTTCCATCCCTGGGGCTGGGTCATCGGTACCGGCATCTATGTTGATGACGTGTACCAGGAAACCGCTGCCAATCAGCGAGTCGCATTGTTAATAAGTTGCGGGCTGGCTTTACTGTTGTTGGGATTTTCCCTGTATGCTGCGCAACGAATCAATCGGCCTCTTAAGGCAGCCTTACAGATGGCTGCCTCAATTGTTCGTGATGATCCTGACCATAAGCTGCCCGGTTTCTGCCATGATGAGACCCGGCGCCTGTTCGGCATGATGCAGAACATGGTGGCTGACCTGAAGCAGGCCCGAAGTGAGGCGGAGGAGGCCAATCTGGCTAAAAGCCGTTTTCTGGCCTCGATGAGCCACGAAATCCGGACGCCGATGAACGGCGTGATAGGTTTGACCGGTCTGTTGCTGGATACGGATCTGACGCCGCAACAGCGGGAGTATGCCGAGCTGGTTTGTACCAGCGGCCATAACCTGCTTGCCCTGATCAACAACATCCTTGATTTTTCGCGGCTTGAGGCCTGCAAGCTGGAGCTTGAACAGATCCCGTTCAAACTTCAGGAACCGCTGGATGAGGTGATCCGTTTGCTCAGGGTATTGGCCGCTGAAAAGGGATTGTCATTGACTGTTGAGTATGATCCGCAGTTGCCGGTCATGGTTACGGGAGACCCGGCCCGTTTACGTCAGGTATTGTTCAACCTGGTCGGCAATGCAATCAAATTTACCCATGCAGGCATGGTCAGTCTGCAGGTTGCAGTGGAAGAAGCCGACAGCAACAGCATCAGGCTGCGCTTTACGGTGCAGGACACCGGTATAGGTATTTCTCCGGAAAGACAGGCGTTGCTGTTTCAGCCGTTCACCCAGGCCGATTGTTCAACCGTCAGGAGGTTTGGCGGCACCGGTCTGGGACTGAGTATAGCGCATCAGCTGGTTATGCTGATGAGGGGCGATATCGGGCTGCAAAGCGTCGAAGGGGTAGGGTCAACGTTCTGGTTTACCGGCTGTTTCGGTTCTGTGCCGTTATCTCTGGAGACTGTAGACGGCGAGACGGCACAGCAGCCCGTTGCAAACGACAACAGGCTGATCAACGCACATATCCTGCTGGTTGAAGACCAGGCGGTGAACCGGATACTGGTTGAGCGTCTTCTGCTCAACATGGGCTGCCTGGTTGATTCTGTAGAAAATGGTCGGGAAGCCGTTGATGCCCTTTCAACAAGGGATTACGACCTGGTACTGATGGATTGCCAGATGCCGGTAATGGGCGGTCTGGAGGCGACCGCCATTATCCGTGATCCTGTTGAATCCCCTGTCAGGAACCGCTTGGTACCGATTGTGGCACTTACGGCAACAGTCTGTGAAGGGGCGCGTGAAGCCTGTCTGGAAGCAGGCATGAATGATTATCTGACCAAGCCGATTGTGGTGGCTCAGCTCCAGTCCGCTCTGGAACAGTGGATTCCGGACGGCGGAGATGGGATTGCATTTGAGAACGGAGAGGAGTGCCGATGTTCCTGCTGAAGCCGTTTCTTACCTTTACCTCAGCCACGCTGAAACGATTTATCTTTACCGCCACCATGATTGTCTCTGCCGTTACCTTTGCTGCGGTTACGCTGGTTACCTCCTGGATCTTCCTCAAATACAACTGATTAATCGTCTGATTTGAAATGTTTAACTTTAATGGTATCAGCCTGTTAAGTTTAACAATACCCGGTATCGCGGCAACAAAATCATCGTACTACGCTTATCAATATGAGAATTCGGGCATGGCTT
>CAZOTC010000137.1:1987-7580 GCA_964582605.1 uncultured Geobacter sp.
CCTCAAAGAGTCCGGCACCGTTGCGGAACAGATTCAGGCCGGAATGGCGCGGGTCATGGAGCGGGAAGGGGAAAGCTGTGCCATTGAACGTACCCTGGAAGATTACCGTCGCCTTTTTCCGCGATTAACGATCTGTCTCCGTGACACACCGGACGGTAAAGCTCCGGATAAAGTCAGATCCCGCACCGTAACCGAAACAGCCGCTACCGGTAAGCCTTCGCACCATCTGACGGTTGAGCTGTATGACCATGCCTTTCCGCTGAAAGCCCAGAGCAGGTGCCTGAAGTGTCACCGCAACGCACAGGAAGGGCAGTTGTTGGGGGTACTGGTAATCAGGGAAGATGTAAGCCGCATCCGCAACGAGGTGCTGAATCATGCCTTTGTTGCATTTTTTCTTCTGCTTCCGATTCCGTTAATCATGGCCTTTCTTGTTTCCCGTTTTGTCAATCATCATCTGGGGGATGCCGTTGCCAGGTTAAACCGCAAGGTGCATACCGTTACCACAATTGCCGATCTGACAAAACTGGGACAGGATCTGGAGACCGAGGGGGAAACCCTTAAATTCGGCGAGCTGGAGACGATCTACGGCGAGATAGGCGCGTTGGTCAACAGGATCAGAGATATCGCCGTAGGCCGGGAAATGCTTGAATTTGAGATTAGGGTGCTGGAACGGTTTATTATCACCTCTGAAGCAATCCGGGACTGGAAGGAACGGGTCAGCTACCTGCTGAGCGAAGTCAACAAGGTGATGCCTGCCTATGCACTGTTCTGCATCTTTCAGCTTGAAGAGGAATCCTTTGATATAGAGGTGTTCTGGTCGGGGCCACCGTCGGAAGCAACGCGCAGCACCATGGAAGATATTATCCGTCAGCAAGTCAAGACAGAAAACATGCGCTGCAGTTCAGACGCGTCAGTGATTGTTATCCATAATATTGCCGATGAACGTGCGCCGCATCTGGAGTTGCAGTATGACGAGATTTTGATGGAGACCAAGTCGCTCTATCTGGAAACCCCCCAGATCGGGGGTGTGGTGGGGATCGGAGTACAGTCCGAAGTAGTGGCCGATCCGGTCCGTTCACTGGTTATCAACAGTATTCTGACCACCCTGCTGAATGTGATCGGTTCCATCAAGGCCATCTACAAATACACCAAGGATCTTGAATACTATGCAACCCGAGATCCGCTTACCAACCTTTTCAACCAGCGGGTATTCTGGGAACTTCTGGGGTACGAGATCGGTCGTGCGGAACGGCACAGCCAGCAGTTCGGGGTGCTGGTGATTGATCTTGACAATTTCAAGCATGTTAACGATACCCACGGCCATCTGGTGGGTGACAAGTATCTGATCAAGATTGCCGATACGATTCACCACTGTCTGCGTCTCGGGGATGTGCTGGCACGCTACGGCGGCGACGAGTTTGCGGTGATACTGCCTGATGCAGACCCGGAACAGGTGTTTATGGTGGCTGACCGGATCAGGGAGGCTATGGAACAGATGAGCCTGCAGACCGGTGACGGAGCCAGGATTCGAGGTACCGCCTCCATTGGCTATGCCGTCTGTCCTGATCATGCAACGACGGCAAAAGACCTGTTCCTGTTTGCCGACAATATGACCTACAAGGCTAAATCAATGGGGAAAAACTGCATCATCGTTCCCACCAATGATGATGTGATAGAGGTATTCCAGAAAAGCAGCGAGATGTCGCGCCTGTTGTTGAAGTCGTTGGATGAGAAGCTTATTGTGCCGTATTTTCAGCCGATTGTCACCAGTGACGGCAAGCAGGTGATCTGTAACGAGGTGCTCTGCCGGGTGGTGGTGGGGGACCAGGTCATTGCGGCCTCTGAATTTATCGAGATTGCCGAAAAGCTGGGCGTGGTCAGTCGTCTTGATACCATTCTGATGGAGAAGGTCTTCGAAATGGCGCAGACCGTTGGTTACAACGGATATCTCTTTATTAACCTTTCTCCCAAGTCACTTATTTTAAAAGAGTTCGTCCCTTCGGTGATCAGGCTGACCAATCGCTTCAGCATAGCCCATGACAAGGTAGTGTTCGAGATTACCGAGCGGGAGACGGTTAAAAATATGACCCTGCTGGAGCAGTTTGTTCAGGATCTGAAGCTGGAAGGGTTCAAGTTTGCGATCGATGATTTCGGCTCCGGTTTCTCCTCTTTTCAGTATATACGCAGGCTTCCCATTGACTTTGTCAAGATTGAAGGAATGTTTGTCTGCAACATGCTCCATGACCCCAAGGACATGGCATTTGTCAAGACTCTGGCAGTGCTGGCCAAGGAGTTCGGCATCAAAACCATCGCCGAATATATTGAAAGTGAAGAGTTGCTGCAGGCGGTGCATGGTTTGGGAATAGATCTGGTGCAGGGGTACCATACCGGGCGGCCGTCACCGACTATTGCGACGGAGCGACTGCTGGGAGCGTGATTGTAATCTTCAACTTATGACAGAGCTCATAAACGCGGGTTTGTTGCAATCCGTTCCAGTATACCGGCAGCTGAATCGCTGTCAAAGCACTCCATTGACTGCTGCAACACTCTGTACTCCCCAGCCAGCTCTGTGCCTTCAAGCTGCTCGTGCAGCTGTTTTAGAAGCACGAGTGCGTGACCGAAGTCTCTTTTTAGATTGTTCTGAATATCTTCGATCAATTGCTTTACCACAGCCGGGTCAATATCCCTGCCCTGCTGCTCCCTTGTTAACGTTTCCTGACCAAACAGGGCTGCAAGCCCGTCCATGACGATCAAGAGCTGTTCCGAAAACCTGTTAAACAACGGTTCATAATCTTCAGGCTTTGATTCGAGCTGCTGCTCAAGCGCTGCTGCTGTTTCCATCAAATCGTTGGCGCCAATGCTGCCTGCACTTGATTTCATGGAATGGGCGATACGCGCCGCATGTTCGTATGCTCCAAGGCTTAGCTGCTGTCTGAGCTCATCTGCAATCCCGGCTTTTGTATCAAGAAATCTCTTTAGCATCACCCTGTAGAAGCCTGGGTTGTCATTCAGGTGATGCAGGCCGGATCGGATGGAGATGCCGGGCAGGCTCTCGGGAAGGAGTTCTGCATTGCAAAGGGGGGGAGTATCCGTCGGTTGGCTGCAACCCGGGGCAGTCGTCACCCATTCTTTAAGTATGCGATAGAGCTCCTCGGGGTTAATCGGCTTGGTGATGAAGTCGTTCATGCCGATTTCCATGCAGCGCCGGCGGTCCCTTGGCATGGCATGGGCGGTCATGGCAATAATCGGAAGGTGTTGCTGTGCCTGTGCTGAGCGGATCAGCCTGGTGGCTTCATAGCCGTCCATAACCGGCATCTGGATATCCATCAAAATAGCATCAAAAGTCCGGCCTGACGCTAGCTCAACGGCTTTGAGGCCATTTTCAGCCACCGTAACGTGCATGCCTGCCGAAGTCAGCAATTCACTGGCCACCTGTTGGTTAAAATCATTATCCTCAACCAGCAACAGCTGTGCTCCTCCCAGATGCCTGCGCAGTTCATCAAGGCTTTTCCGTCCGTAAACCTTGTGTGTTACCTCCCGGTCACTTGCATCACGGCCAAAGACGGCCATAATGGCGTCGAAAAGCAACGAGAAGTCGATTGGCTTGGTAAGGTAGCCATCCAGGCCTTCGTCAGTAACTCTCTGACACATCTCTTCATCGTCAAAGGCCGTTGCCATGATGATTTTGGGCTGGTGCTGCAGCGATGTCATCTGTCGGATCCGTCGGTTGACCTCAAATCCATCCATGTCCGGCATCATCCAGTCCAGCAGCAGCAGTTCATAGGGGGGCTCAGCCGTTTCCAGCGCATGAAGCGCTTCATCACCAGTGGCTACAGCATCTGCTTTGAAACTGAGCTTGCCCAGCTGCATAACCAGCATTTTACGGCTAATCTCGCTGTCATCTACCACCAGTACCCGCATGCCGCGCAGGTCAGGAGCTGTGTTCAGCTGAAGTGCTTCTGTTACCTGTCCAAGGCCAAAGCAGGCAGTAAAATAAAAACTGCTGCCTCGTCCTAATTCGGATTCTACCCAGATTTCTCCCTCCATCAGGCCGACCAGCTGTTTGCTGATAGCCAGACCGAGCCCGGTTCCGCCAAAACGTCGGGTGCTTGACGGGTCAACCTGAGAAAAGGGGGTGAACAGGCGTTCTGTCTGTTGCTGTGACATGCCGATACCGCTATCCCTGACTTCAAAGCACAGCCTTACGTTGTCATATAAATCTGAGTCAAGCCGGGTCACAAAAAGCGTGATTTCCCCCTGTTCAGTAAACTTGACCGCGTTGTTACAGAGATTAATCAGGATCTGTCCCAATCGCAGCGGATCTCCGATAAGACATCCGGGGACCTCCGGATCACTGTGCACTATGAATTCAAGTCCCTTTTCAAGTGCTTTAATGCCGACAATAGTCTTGACCTTTTCCAGTACATCATGGAGCAGGAACTCGGTTACCTCTATCTCCAGCTTGCCTGCCTCTATTTTTGAAAAATCAAGGATGTCATTGATGATACCAAGTAAAGAATCTGCTGCAAATTTGGCTTTGGAAAGATATTCAAGCTGTTTGGGCGTAAGCTCGGTCTGTAATGCCAGGTGGGTCATGCCGATCACAGCATTCATCGGTGTCCGGATTTCATGCGACATGTTGGCCAGAAATTCACCTTTGGCCTTGTCTGCCGCCTCGGCAGCGCTGCGGGCCGCCTCAAGTTCAATGGTACGCAGATGCACCTGTTGTTCAAGATTTTCCCGATGCTGCCGTAACTCCTGTTCTGCTCGTTTGTGCTCGGTTACGTCACGAACGGTCTCAATGGCACCAACAAGAGTTCCGTCAGCATCCAGTAGTCTGCTGGCAAGCCCCCAGACATAGGCACCCCTGCCGCCTCTCAGACAAGGGGCATAGGCCTCAGCTGTGGCAATATCACGGCTTTGCTCAAGTACATCATACGCATAGTTTTGTAATGAAGCGCCTCGAAATGCACCATCAATCAACATTGGACGGCGTTCACCATAGAACGGAACTGCATAGGCATAATTTGACTGGCCTATCATCTCTTCGGCAGGTACCCCGGTCAGGTCTGCACAGGCCTTGTTCCAGGCTACCACTGTACCGTTCCGGTCAATAACCCAGGTGGCATCTGGAAGAAAATCAATGATTTCAGCCATCTTTCTTTCACTACGGCGCAACTGCTCCTCAATGGAGGCCCGATCCGTCATGTCCAGGATGGCTCCGATCAGACCGCCCAATTTGTCGTTCCGGTCATAGAAACGGGCCTTGGAAACAAGCAAATACCTCTTTCCTTTAACAGGATCCGCTACCGTAACCTCATACTGTTGGGTTGCATCCGAATATTCATCCAGCAGCAGGCGATCCCGTGCATCGTTGGCTGCTGCAAATCCAGGCGGTGCAATATCATGGACGGTTTCACCGATAATCTCTTGCCGCGTTATCCTGAAAAAGTTTTCAAAGGCCAGATTACACCCCAGATAACGAGCCCCTGCATCTTTATAGAACACCGGCAGCGGCAGGGCGTCGATCAGGGTCTGTAAAAAATACAGGTTGCGTTCCTGTTCAAGCCGATTCTGCCGACTCTCCTTCAAC